>NZ_CAJJIB010000094.1:0-43459 GCF_905187495.1 Streptococcus mitis
TACGCTGACGTGGTTTGAATTTGATTTTCGAAGAGTATCAAAATGGAAAAAGGAGTGAGTGAAGCGCATCGCCTCCCCACTCCTTTTTTCTGTTTTTAAGCTGTTTTTTCAACCTTTAAGATTTTTACATCATAGCTACCAACAGGTGTTTCAATAGTTGCTGTGTCACCTGTTTTCTTGCCAATCAAAGCTTGTCCAATCGGGCTTTCATTTGAAACCTTACCTGCAAAGGCATCCGCACCAGCTGAACCTACGATAATATAAACTTCTTCTTCGTCCTCACCAATTTCTTGGATAGTAACTGTTTTACCAATCGCTACTTCGTCTTGGGCAACTGAGTCGCTATTAACGATTTCAGCATAACGAATTTTTGTTTCCAAGCTAGAGATTTGTCCTTCAACAAAGGCTTGTTCATCCTTAGCTGCTTCGTACTCACTGTTTTCAGAAAGGTCACCGTATGAACGAGCAATCTTAATGCGTTCTACAACTTCTGGTCGGCGGACCAACTTCAATTCTTCTAATTCTTTTTCAAGTTTTTCCTTTTCCGCAAGGGTCATAGGATATGTTTTTTCTGCCATTTTTCTCAACTTTCTTTCGATAGTATTGAATCTCTATCTGAGATTCTCATTTTTGTAGTCTTAGTTTGAACTACTATTTTGAGTAAGCTTGCTATTGACGTGCTCAGCTACATTACGATCATGTTCTTCTTGAGTAACTGCGTAATAGACTTTACCATCTGTAACATTGGCTACAAAGTATAGGTTCTCACTCTTTGTTTGGTTGATACTTGCCTCAATAGCGTCCTGACTTGGACTATCCACTGGACCAGGCATCAAACCAGGTTTTGTATAAACATTGTATGGTGAATTAATCGATGTGTCAATTCCAGCATCATCTGCTAGGCTGATATTTTGGCCAAGTTTCCCTTGGGCATACAAGATTGCAATATTGCTTTGAAGTGGCATACCAAGGTTCAAACGATTGTAGAAGACACCTGCAATCAACTTACGGTCTTCAGTCTTAGCACCTTCTTTTTCAACAAGTGAAGCAATTGTTAGCAATTCATTAACTGTCAAGTTTTTAGACTTGATTGCACTATAGTGCGGAGTCAAGGTCTTATCCATAGCTGCCAACATCTCATCAATCAAACTTTCAATAGTCGTGCTTTCCTTGATAGAGTAGGTCGCTGGGAAAAGATAACCTTCCAAACGGTAACGAGCTCCACTTTCTTTCGTTGGCAAGCTTTCGAGTAGGTTTGGATATTTAGCAACTTCTTGACTGATAAAGTTGTCATCTTGCACTTTAGCCAAGAAAGCTTCCGCTGTCAAAGGTTCTTTAAATTCACCTTGTAATTGGCCTACAGCTTGGGCAATTTGCTCAATTGTATATCCCTCTGGAATGGTCAAATCTGCAAGTGAAGGTTCTTGAGGTTCAGGAGTACCACCTTTTTGGAGTTCTTTGATGATATCCTCTGTACTCATGCTCTTTTGCAAATTGTAATATCCAGCCTTCAAATCTGAATAATTCTTATATTTAGCATAAAAAGCAAAAATCACTCCGTGTTTAATCACACCAGAATGTTCAAGTGCTGATCCAATCTCTTGGACATTGGATCCTTCTGGGATTTGAACCGTTACATATTCCTTAGAATTTGCATCAACTGGTAATATAGATGACTGAACATACTGGTAACCGAAGTAACCACCTGCCGAAATCAAGGCAAGGAAAATCAGTAGAGAAATGAAGAAAGCCTTCAGATGTGATTTTTTCTTCTTGACTGGTTTAACTGTCTCACGGCGACTACGACGTGGAGTTTCAGAAATAGCTTCAACAGCTTCCGATTCCGTAACTGGTTCTGGTTTTGTTACTTCTTTCTGAGGCTCTTTTTTAGCTTCAGTCTTATAAGAAACAGCTACTCTTGTTGGAGTTGTGTTCAAATCTCTTTCGACCTTTTGTGGGCGACTAGTCTCTGGTCCTGGAACCGGTCTTGATGAACTTGCTTCAGCTGGTGAAGCTGGAACATCTTGACTAGGGTGACTAGGAACGATTGGAGCTTCCTCTCTTAGTTTCTCCGCCGGTGATGCAGGCACATCTTCACTAGGATGCTGTGGAACACGTGGTGCATTCTCCATAATTTTTTCAACAGCTGATAAGGATGCATTCATCACTTCTTCATCAGCAATTTTTGTGTCAGGGACAGACAAAGCTGATTTTTTTTCATCAAATTCAGCGGCCTCTTGACGAATCCCTTCATAACGTTTTACTTTTTCTAAATCACGTAAAATCTGCTCTTTAAAGCTTAATTTTTCGTCTTCTCTTGGCTTTTCACTCAAAAGTTTATCCTCCTCGTTGACAATCCATAATATTATATCTTAAAAACGAAAGAAAAGCAACCTAGCATGCTTTTCTAGCTTATTTTTTAGCTTCCCATACCATATCAAACCATGTTTCCCCTGCAAAGGTTGACTGGGACTTACCTTCATTGACAAATCCATGCTTTTCGTAGTAGGCGATGAGATAGTCATGACAGGTTAGGTTAATGCCTTCTCTTTCGTGTTCAAGAGCCAGTTCTTTCATGGCTGTTAGTAATTTTTGACCCAGTCCAAGTCCCTGTGATTCTTTGGCAATAGAAAGACAGGTCACAGAGATATAACCACCAGACTCATGACTATAATCTTCTATCTCTTCTGTAAAAGACTGATCTTGCAGATGGCGGTGTAGTGCAACTGGCCCTTCTATATACCCCATGATTCTACCTTCTTTTTCTGCAACCAGAAAAGAGGTCCGAATCTCTCGCAAATGCGCCTCAAAAATAGAGCGAGGAATGGCTTCTTCAATCGAGAAATTTTCTAGTTCAATCTCAACGATACGATCTAAATCTTCCAATCTTGCTTTCCTGATTTTCATTGCGCCTCCAGATAAAAGGGATTAAACCAAATCATACTAAAACCTTGACTAGCTACATAAAGCGAAGTTGCTTCTTCCTCATCAATAAAACCGTTCATTTCAAAATAGGAAAGCAACTCATCCGGACTCTTCAAACGAATAGCTTTGTAATCCAGCTCTACTGTCACCTCTTTCAAAGCCGCAAGAAGAAGCGTGCCCAAGCCCTGTCTCTGATGGTCAGACTCAATGACTAAAGAATGTATTTCTAGACATTGCGGATTGTGTGGGTAAGGACCACCTAGAACATAGCCTAGAAGCTGATTTTCATCCCTAGCTAGAAGAAAGGTATCCGCACACTTACGGATACTTTCTTCTAAAATATGGAAAGGTTGCTGCTTTTCAGCTGGAAAAGATGAGGCCTGAAGTGCCTCTATCTCAGTTAAATCAGACTTACTTGCCCGAATGATCTTAATTGGAATTTCCATGAGAACTTCCTATTGAACATTGCTTGTCAAATTAGACAAGAGACGCTCGAATGAATATTCATAGGTTTGGATATCTCCTGCTCCCATAAAGACATAGACAGCATTGTCATGGTCTAGGAGTGGAGAAACATTTTCAACAGTGATAACTTGGTGTTTCTTATTGATTTTATTGGCTAGGTCTTCTACCTTAACATCACCATGGTCTACTTCACGAGCAGATCCATAGATTTGTGCTAAGTAAACCGCATCCGCTTGATTCAAAGCGTGAGCAAATTCGTCCAACAAGGCAATGGTTCTTGTAAAAGTATGCGGTTGGAAGACTGCAACAATTTCCTTGCTTGGATATTTCTGACGAGCCGCATCCAAGGTTGCAATGATTTCTGTTGGATGGTGGGCAAAATCATCGATAATCACCGTGTCATTGACAATTTTTTCTGTGAAACGACGCTTAACACCGGCAAATGTTTTCAAGTGTTCACGCACCAAGTTCAAATCAAAGCCTGCTGTGTACAGCAATCCGATGACTGCTGTCGCATTCATGATATTGTGACGACCAAAGGTTGGGATGTGGAATTGTCCCAACTCTTGTCCACGGAAGTGAACAGTGAAGGTTGAACCAGTTGTAGAACGGAGAAGGTCGCTAGCTACAAAGTCATTTCCTTCAGCTTCAAAGCCATAATAATAGATTGGTGCATCAGACGTAATTTTACGTAATTCTGCATCTTCACCATAGACAAAGAGACCCTTAGTAATTTGTTTAGCATAGTCGTTAAAAGCATTGAAAACATCCTCTAGACTTGTGAAGTAGTCTGGATGGTCAAAGTCAATATTGGTGATGATAGAGTATTCTGGGTGGTAAGGCATGAAGTGACGCTCATATTCGTCAGATTCAAAGACAAAATACTTGGCATTGGCTGAACCACGACCTGTCCCGTCTCCAATCAAGAAGCTAGTATCTGTGATATGAGACAAGACATGAGATAACATACCTGTCGTTGAAGTTTTTCCATGCGCTCCAGCAACTCCCATGCTGACAAAATCACGCATAAAGCTACCTAGGAATTCATGGTAACGTTTGTAGCTGATGCCATTTTGATCCGCATAGGCAATTTCGACATTGTTATCTGGACGAAAGGCATTTCCAGCGATAATTTCCATATCTCCATCTAGATTCTTTTCATCAAAAGGAAGAATGGTAATTCCTGCCTGCTCAAGACCACGTTGAGTAAAGTAGTACTTTTCAACATCTGATCCCTGTACCTTATGCCCCATTTGGTGCAACATCAAGGCCAAGGCACTCATACCTGATCCCTTAATTCCGATAAAATGATATGTCTTTGACATGTTTTCTCCCCTATTCCGTAATTCTTGTCAGATTCAACTCTTGGGCAACCTGACGTTCTTGTTCTTTTTGTTGATTCTTTTTATTGTAGATTTGGCTCTTCTTCAGAAAATCATAGTTGTTTTTCTTTGGGCCTGCAGTCTCTGCTTGCTCAGTTTGAGTAGAAATATGGCTCACTTCTTCCGCCAAGATATAATGAGACTGGGTCAATTTTTGACTGTATTTGACAAATTCACCAGGATTTTCCTTTTGGAAAGGCGCTGTCGGTTGATTGCCCTGTCTAACCATGCTTGGTTGAGAGTGGCGTCTTGTAGGAGGGATATCCTTGGTCAGATAGCTTGCTGAGCGTTTCTTTTTCAAGTCCGCACGCGCTTCTTCACGTGCAACCTCCGCATAGCTCTTTCCTTCTTTTTTAACTCCTAAGCCAGCCTTCTTAGGTTTCTCTACTGGCTTTTCAATCGGTTTTGCTGGTTTTTCTTCAGTAATAGGGGCCCACTCCAGATAATTCTTATCACGGTATTCTCCCTTGATATTACTGATAAAGTCAGATTCATCATAGAGGTCCATAACCGGCATCTCAGTCAGCATGACCTCATCATCTGACACCAATGGAAATCGTTCTTCTCTCATTTTCTATTTCCTTTCAACACTTCATTATAGCGTATTGTCTTGATTTTTCAAGTGCTGGCTTCAGAAATTCCCAAAATTTCTCTAATTTCTGCTAGGCTGAGACTGCCACGTGACTCTGTTCCATCCAATACTTGTGACACTAGATGTTTCTTTTGTTCTTGGAGTTCCTGAATTTTTTCTTCAATGGTTCCCCTGGTCACTAAGCGATAAACCTCAACCGTTTCTTCCTGACCTATCCGATGGGCACGGCCAATAGCTTGCGCTTCCACCGCAGGATTCCACCAAAGGTCAACCAAAATAACCGTATCAGCACCTGTCAGATTCAGACCGACACCACCAGCCTTGAGGGAAATCAGAAAGGCATCTCTTTCCCCTTGGTTAAAGGCTTTGGTCATATCTTGTCTTTCCTTGGCTGGGGTTGAACCCGTAATTTTAAAGGATGTCAAGCCCAAGTCTGGCAGTTCTTGTTCAATTTTCTCCAACATTCCCTTGAACTGTGAGAAAATCAAGACACGGTGTCCGCCGTCTGCCACCTGTACCAGCAAGTCTCGGAGACTATCCAATTTGCCACTGGCTCCCTGATAATCTTCCATAAAGAGAGCAGGGGTGTCACAGATTTGGCGCAAGCGCATCAGACCAGACAAGATTTCCACCCGACTTCGCTGGAATTCCTGATCTGACACTTGAGCTAGACGGTCCCGCATCTGTTGCAACTGGGCTAGGTAGATAGCCTTTTGCTGGTCTTCCAGTTCATTTTTATAAACCACTTCAATCAAGTCTGGCAATTCAGTCAGAACTTCTTCTTTCTTGCGCCGCATCACGAAAGGTTTGATAAACTGAGCAACGCGCTCAGCTGGTAATTTCATAAATTCTTTCTTGCTTGGCAAAAGTCCTGGCATGACGATTTGGAAAATAGACCACAACTCACCCAGATGGTTTTCAATAGGAGTTCCTGACAAGGCAAAAACTGACGGTACCACAAATTGTCTCAAGGTCTGAGCAATCTTAGTCTGGGCGTTCTTCATGACCTGAGCCTCATCTAAGAAAAGGAAGTCAAAGGCCATCCCCTGATAAAGCTCACTGTCCTGACGGAAGGTAGCATAGCTCGTCACATAGATTTGATGGCTTTCAGCAAGAATCTCCTCACGATTAGCTTTCAATCCATGAACAACAGCTACATCCAACTGTGGGGCAAATTTCTGAAACTCATCTGCCCAGTTATAGATTAAACCTGACGGAGCTAAAATCAAGACCCGACTTTCTTTTGTCACTTGACTAGTCAAAAAAGCAATGGTCTGCAGGGTTTTCCCAAGTCCCATATCATCAGCCAAAATCCCTCCAAAACCATAATAATGGAGCATTTGTAGCCAGCCGATTCCCTTTTCCTGATAATCTCGCAAGTCAGCCTGAACCTGCGTTGCTTGTCGAGGGAAGTCCTCTGGATGCGTCAAATCGTGAGCCAGATTCTGGAATTCTTGTGAAAAAGAAACACGATCTCGTCCTTCAAAGAGATGAGCTAAACTATAAGCCAAGGATTTTCGAGCCTGCAAGGCCCCATCTTTTAATTCAAACTGCCCCAGTTCCTGTAGATTTTGGCGAATTTTCTTGGTTTCTTCATCAAAAAAGTAGACTTGATTAGACGAACCAATGTAAAAATCTTGATTGGCAACCAAGGCCTGCATGGCTTGGTCGATTTCCTCTTGGGCAATATCTTGAAAATCAAATTGGATTTCCAAGAGGCCTCCCTTGGAAGCAATCTGCACTTGAGGGCTTGCTAGGTTATAGAGTTCTTCTAGCTTGTCTGATAGGTCAACATTTCCGAGTTTTTCAAAAACTGGAATGATTTCATGGAAGAAATGATAGACAGACTCTGCTTTTAAGGCCTGACGCCAAGATTGAAAGTCTGCTTCAAATCCCGTTGCCAAACAGATTTGAAAAACTCTTTCTTCTAAGTCAGCATCACTCGAAAATGGTAATTCTTCTAACTCTTGTCGGCTAGATACCTGCTTATCTCCATAATCAAACTGAATTTCTAAACGAATCCGATTATCCTCTTCCCTGTCAAAATAAAAAGAGGGTGCAAAAGTTTTGATTTGTAGACGTTCTGGAGCTGAAACGGTGCCCATTTGGCCAAAGAGCGTTAGACAGGAAGCCAATTTGTCTCGATCACTACTATCAAATTGCAGGTATTTCTTTCCATGTTGATCCAAAGGCAGCGCTTTGATTTCCTTGAGAAGACGCATCTGCTGGTCTGTTAGAAAATAAACCTGTCCTTTATGGAAAAGCACAGTTCCCTGATAAAAGACATTGACCCTTGGACTCTCACTGATTTCCATTTCAAAATAATCTAAGTATTCTGTTACTGTAAAGGTAAATAGATTGGCACCAGCATGCATATCCTGAAAAAGTAGGGTCTGGTAGCTATCCACTTGGTGGTCAAATTGAAAATGGGGCAAGGTCATCAGTAAATTCACACCCTGCTCAAAAAATGTCAGAGGGAAAAAGAGATGCCTACCTTGGTTTTGGAAAAAGAGCTCTGGAGCCTGTCCTTCCTCCATCAGTCCACGCAAGAAAGTCAGAAGTTCTTGGCTGGCCTCATCAAAGGATTCCCAAGAAAGAGACTCCTCATAAATCTTGCCAATCATATAAGGTTTTCTCTTCTCGACGACTTTTAAAAAGAGTGGAATCTCCCGAATAACATAGTATTTTTGGCTATTGATTTGCCCGATTCTCAGGGTCCACAAGATATGATTGGTTCCTGCTTCCACTTGACCCACAGCCGATAATTCATAGGCTCGTTCTGATTTTGGAGATAAGATTCGGTCCAAAAACTTGCCACCCAAGGTCACCTTGGTTTCAACGGCCTCTTTTTCTTCATGACCTTCTTCCAGACTCTGCAAGATTTCCTGACCCCGCTCATCATTTTTCAAAAAATGCTCCAGCGCCGCCAAATGCACACAGTAGCCTCTCTTTTGGAAAAAATCGCAGGCGCAAAAAACCAAATCATCCTCTAAACTATAGCGCAGTTCTTCTTCTGCAACGCGAGCGTAGAGCCGATTGTTCTTTTCCTTGATGATGTCAACCTTACCAGTTTCATAAAGGGCAACGCCTTCGATACGGACTTTCCCCGGAATCAATTTAGCCATATTTTTACCTTTACCTTATCTTTTTATTATACCATATTTTCCCCTATGAAAATAGCCTTCTAAGGATACTTTTCTCCTAGAAGGCTGGATTTTTAACGTTTGGCAAAAGTCGTCACAATCCGCTGACAAACTTCTTGCAACAGAGATTTAGGCATAGCTACATTGAGGCGGGCATGGAGACTTCCTTCCTCTCCAAAATCCAAACCACAATTGAGGATAACCTTGGCTTCATTTCTCAAAAGCTCTTGTAATTTTTCATCAGTCAGGTCATAGGCTGAAAAATCAAGCCAAATCAAGTAGGTTCCTTGCGGTTTCATGACCTTGATTTTAGTCTCTTTTCCAAATAGTTCCACCACATAATTGATGTGGTCTTCAAAGACTTGCTTGAGTTCCTCTAACCAATCTTTACCGTATCGATAGGCAGCTTCTGTCGCCAAATAACCCAAGCCTGAAATTTCATGCTGGTTATTGGCCAACTGGCGTTTCTGATAAGCCACTCGCAACTTAGGATTTTCAATGACTGCATAGGAATTTTTTGTTCCAGCGATGTTAAAGGTTTTAGTGGCACTGCTCAAGACGATAGCAAAATCTTTGAAGGCAGGATCAATGGTATTGAAGGAATGATGCTTGTGACCAAAGAGAGACAAATCTTGGTGAATCTCATCTGAAACCAAGAAAACACCGTGTTTTTGGCAGAGTTGGCCAATCTTCTCCAACACTTCCTTTTCCCACACACGTCCACCAGGATTGTGAGGGTTGCAAAGAATATAAAGTTTGACATCCTCTTCTACCAAATCCTTTTCAAGTCGGTCAAAGTCAATCTCAAACAGACCATCCTTTTCCACCAAAGAATTGGTAATCAATCTACGGTTATTCAACTTGACACTGCGTGCAAAGGGTGGATAGACAGGTGTGTTAATCAAAACCGCCTCGCCTTCTTTTGTAAAGGCTTGAATAGCTGTTGAGATGGCTGGTACCACACCCTCGATAAAGACAAGAGCCTCTTTGTCAAAGTGGTAACCGTGTTGTTTGGCTTCCCACTTTTGAACTTCCTTAATTAACTCTTCACTGGCATAGGTATAGCCATAAACCAGTTGATCAGCGTAAGTCTGCACGGCTTGGCGGATTTCAGGCAAGACTACAAAGTCCATATCCGCTATCCAAGCTGGTAGGACTTCACTATCTGTTTCTGCTTCTTTCCATTTATAGGTATGGTGCCCTAAACGATTGGGCAGGCTTGTAAAATCATATTTTCCCATCTTTGTCTTATCCTTCCAAGGCTTGGCGCAAATCTGCAATCAAATCTCTAGCATCCTCAATCCCAATCGACAAACGCAAGAGGTCATCTGTTAAACCATAAGAATGGCGCACTTCTGCTGGAATATCAGCGTGAGTTTGCGTCGTTGGATAAGTAATGAGACTTTCTACCCCACCCAAACTTTCCGCAAAAGAGAAGACCTTAAGACTGTTCAAAATGTGAGGAATGCGTGTTTCATCCGCTACTTTAAAGGAAATCATGCCTCCACGACCAGTGTAGAGAACTTCCTTAACTGCTGGAGAATCCTTCAAAAAGGCAACCACTTCTTGGGCGTTAGCTGTTGAGCGCTCCATACGAAGAGACAAGGTCTTGAGACCACGAATCAATTGATAACTGTCAAATGGAGACAAGACTGCCCCTGTCGTATTGAGATTGTAGAAAAGCTTTTCGTATAATTCTACACTATTGGTCACAACAACTCCAGCCAAGACATCATTGTGGCCTGCTAGATACTTGGTTGCTGAATGAAGAACAATATCTGCTCCATCTTCAATCGGACGTTGGTAGATAGGGCTGTAGAAAGTATTGTCCACCACCACTTTGGCACCCTTAGCATGAGCTAATTTGGCTAGTTTTTCGATATCAAATTCCAACATCAAAGGATTGGTTGGTGTTTCGATATAGAGGACATCCACGTCCTTTTCTAACTCGGCAATCAATTCTTCTTCTGTATTGGCATAGGTAAAATGGAAACGGCCTTCCTGCTCCACTTGGTTAAACCAGCGGAAAGAACCACCATAAAGGTCACGGACAGCCAAGACCTTACTTCCTACTGGAAAGACGCTAAAGGACAGTACAATTGCTGACATTCCTGAGCTAGTCGCTAGGGCATAGTCTGCTGATTCAATAGCCGCCAAGACTTCTTCCGCCTTACTACGAGTTGGGTTTTTGGTGCGCGTATAGTCAAATCCAGTAGATTTACCAAACTCTGGATGCTGATAGGTCGTTGAAAAATGAAGCGGTGTCACCAAAGCACCTGTCGCTTCATCTGACTTAATACCCGCCTGGGCCAAAATTGTGTTGATGTGTAATTCCTTGCTCATACAATACCTCCAAATCTATAGTAACTATTGTACCACTTATTTTCATCAACTCATTTTCTTCTTTTCAAGAGCTAGTTATAGTTTCAAACTATATACTTAGCTAGTAAAGCTAAAAAGAATCCAGAAAAGCTTCCAGATTCTTTTGTGACAATGATTGCTAGAGTTTACTTTGACTGAAAGAAATCCTGTTGGGCTAAATAGTCATAATGGTCTTTGTTAAATTGATATTGGCCCACATGCTGACTAATCTGACCAACATCCACGGAAAAAATATAGGCTTCATTTTGATAGTTCCAATTCAGCCTAACTGTATTCAAGACTGTCTTATAAGTAAAATCTTGAACTTGATTCCAAGGCATCTCTACGACGTGATTAGAATGATTTTCTGTTACATCACTGATGTCCATCAAGTAAATTCCCTTAGGTGTGAATGCCAGAATCTTAGGCTTCACACTCGACTGAACATAGTAGGAACCGCCTATAACGAAAAAATCAATAAAGGATTTCAACCATGTCTTTTTCTTGAAAGCCATAAGAAAATTCTTTTGCCCTTCAATATGGCAAGTTGAAAGAAATGATACAATCTGTTTTTCTGTTGCAAACTCCATAATAGCACCCATGATGTTACCTCCATAAAAATCACTAAATAGCCAGTTAAGAATTCTTCACTCAAAGAAGAACTTATCATTTGTTGCGTTTTATCTTACTTTTTCAGTAAATGACATTCCTCCTATAAAATCATCCTAGCATGTGTATACTTCCATTAACGCTGGAAGAGACTTTCGAAAATAGTTTCTCACGTTTTTGCTATATTCATTATAACATAAATTTAATAAACCAATTAAAAAATGTAAGCACTTTTCTTCCAAATTTGCCATCATTCTATTAAAAAACGACAGCTTCTTTCGAAACCATCGTTTTTCTTGAAAAATTCTTATTTGACATGTTTTGCCAATTCTTCTTGGGCTTTTTTATTGGATTCTTCTTTTTCTTTCAGCCATTTTTCTTTGGCTTTTTCATATTCATCTTTTGTGACTGTTTTATCTTGTACTTTGAGATATTTATATGATTCGATACCTTTATTACCAGCTAATGAATATGGTGTTGAGAAAGGAACGACTTTTCTCAATGTTGGTGTTCCACCCTTAGAAACATTTGGAATCGCTAAAGCGCTATCTACCAACCACGCTTGGATATCAGCATACTTTTCATAGCGTTTTGCAAGATCTTGTTCCTTATTGGCTTCTTCCAACATTTGAGTGTAGACATCCAGTCCAACAGCCTTGGCCTTATCATTGGCTTCACCTGGCTCTAAACCTAGATTTTGCAACAAACCACCAGAATTAAGGTTGAAGACATCAAGATAGGTTGAAGGATCTTGATAATCTGCACCCCAACCACCATTGTATAGATCATAATCCTTCTGAGCTGCTGTCTGAGCCAAATAGCTTGTATTATCATAGTCTTCAGTAGTAAGTTGTTGAATATCAATTACAACATTTTCTGCACCTAAAGCTGCTTCAATAGATTGCTTCATAGAATTTGCCTCTTGAACACCCTGTTTAGCAGCTTGGTCAACTGTCATGTCCAAATGGATAGGGAATTGGACTCCTTTAGCTTGGAGTTCTTTCTTAGCTTCAGCAAATTTAGCCTTGGCTTTTTCAGCATTGTAGTATGGATCCTGGGCATCCGCAAAGTTGATTCCTTGCCATTCCTTACCGTAGTTAACCATTTTAGACGCAACTACTTCACCAAAGTCTTTTCCATTGATACTTACGAAGTTTGGAGGAACGACCAGGTTACGTAAAATCTTAGTTGCACCATCCTCTCCTTGAGATTGAGCCCCGTAGGCTGTACGGTCATAGGCAAAGTTAATGGCTTGACGGAAGTTTTTATTAAGAACCGCTTCCTGAGTCGATTTCTTTTCAGCATCACTTGTCTTGGAAGTGAATTTATAAGATTTTCTATCTAGGTTAAAGTTTAAGAAGTAAGAAGTAGCATCTTGTAAACTATAAATGATATTGTCCTTATTCTTTTCTTTAACCCCTTCAAAGCTTGCACTATTTGGATAAAGACGAGCATAACTATATGCTCCCTCGACAAAGTTACGAGCTAGTGCATCTTGGTCACTACCATCATAATAAGCCAATTTCACATCATCTACAAAGACATTTTTAGCATCCCAGTAGTTCGGATTTTTCTTGAATTCAATGACAGATTTTGAAACAAAGGATTTCATCAAGAAAGGTCCATTGTACAAAATACTAGATGGATCTACCTTGCCAAAATCATCCCCTTTTGATTTCAAGAAATCAGCGTTAACTGGGAAGAGAATGGTTGAAGTTGTTTTTGAGTTCCAGTAAGATTCTGGTCGTGTCAAGGTATATTGTACAGTTTGGTCATCAAGAGCCTTAACTCCGACAGTTGAAAAGTCGCTTGTTTTACCATTAATGTAATCATCCAAACCTGCAACGGATTCTTGAACTAAGTACAAGGCTTCTGATTTTTTATCAGCTGCATATTTCAAACCAGTTACAAAATCTTGGGCAGTTACAGGGGCATATTCTTCTCCATCTGCAGTATACCATTTAGCATCTTTACGCAATTTGTAGGTATAGGTCAAGCCGTCTTGTGAAACACTCCAATCCTCTGCCAAGGATGGGATATAGTTCCCATACTGGTCATTTTCCATAAGACCATCTACTAGATTGGTCACAATATCATTGGTTGTTGCACGGTTTTCTGCTAGATAATTCAAACTAGATGGATCACTAGTATAAACATAGTTATATGTTTTTGACGCTGTACTAGAATTTCCACACGCACTCAATAAAATACCTGCACTTAACACGATACCTGCAAGTGCTGCATACTTGGCTTTAGACTTTTTCATCTCCAGAACCTCCTGATTTAAATATTTGTCTTATTATACAACTTGAGTTTTATTTAGTCAATAGCTTTTTAAGTAAAATTTAAGAAAAATAAAATTTCTATCTACAAACTATAGAAATTATTCTACAAAATAATAAAAAGAGAATAATTCAAGCATTTCATGATAGAAATGTTCAAATTATTCCTTTTATTTATAAATGTTTTTTAAGTTAATTTTAATTTGATTCGTAAGCGATCTGCTTGAACTTTTCCAATCACCTTGTCCAATAGACGGGTACGGAGACTCATGATTCCATAAACTCCTCCACCCATGGCACCGACAAGGGCTACATATAGAAAACTCCACAAACGTCCACTTGGTTGGAAGACAAATCCTAAAATCCACTGCAATGTCCCAACTACTAGAAACATGAAAAGAGTTAACAAACTGATTAAAATGGTTCGCTTCAAAATCACCTTGCGCTTAACACCAGTTACCTTGCAAATGTCCCGATACATCAAAACATTAGGAATGATGAGCCCAATTGTTGTAGAAATCAAAGGCCCGTAACTGTGAAACAGAGCGATGGTGGGAAGTTGCAAGACCAGCTTAGCAATGGAACCATAGATAAAATAGAGAACTGCCTTGCGGTTGCGGAACATGGCTTGAAGCATTGGAGACAAGACCATGTACAAGCCTAAAATAGTAGACTGCAAAACTGCAAAGACAAACAAGCCCATAGCCAAACTATCTGGCTTGCCATAGAAGACAGTATAGAGAGGTTCTCCTACCATAACCACTCCAACCGTTGCTGGTAGCAAGAATAGGAAAAGCATAGTGATGCTGTCCTGAACTAGACGAGAAGCCGCCTTCAAGTCCCCCTTAACATAGTTTTCAGTCAAAAGTGGCAAACCTACACTCCCAATCGAAACCCCAACAGAAATCAAAATCATAGTGATTTTATTAGGATTGGCAGAGAAATAAGAAAACATGACAACCAAGTCTTCATTACTATAGTTGGTAAACCAACTCATACTATTGATAAAGGTCATCTGGTCCAAAATCTGGAAAAGCTGGATAGCAGACCCTGTCAGGATAAAAGGAATGGCTTCCTTAATGGTGTCGACCAAAAGACGCTTGCTGTTTATCTTATCTCCTGTTTCAAGGACTCTTTTAAGTAATCCTTCTTTGGCAAGGAAATAGATCAAAACTGCAAAACTAGCTACCATGCCGACAAAGGCAGCAAAGGTGGATTGGGTAACCGCTGCTAGATAGTCTCCTGAGCCCATTTTCATAATCATAAAGGTAGCTAAGAGCATCCAGATAACACGAATGACCTGCTCAGCGATTTGGCTCATGGCATAAGGTTTCAGGTTATTCATCCCTTGGAAGAAACCTCGAATCACACTCATAGATGGGAAAATCAATACTGCCCAAGCCAAGCTCTGCATGATTGGGATTAAGTCTTTGCCCACGCCAGATAAGTCTGCTAGCCAAGGAGCAAAGATATACAAGACTAGTGCAAAAACTAGACCTAGTCCTGTCATAAATCCTAAAAAGCTCCGAATCAGGGCAAAGCTATGCTCTTCTTCTCGCATGGTATTGTACTTGGCCACTTGCTTGGCCACCGCAACTGGAATACCCGCTGTTGAAACCAGCAAGAACCAGGCATAGATATTGTAGCCCATGGTAAAGAGACCATTTGCTGTAGCCGCATAAGACCCCATCCATATATACCAAGGGATGATATAAATGGCACCGAGTAGACGACTGATAAAGTTACTAGCCGTTAGCCAAGCAGTCCCCCGTAACATCTGGGCCTGCTGGTGATTGTTTTCGTTAGACATAGATTCCTCGTTTAATTTTAATCACTAGGAAAAATTCCTCATCTTCCATTATAAACTTTTCCTTGTCACTTGTAAATTTACGACTTTCGGTTTACAATAGAAAGTATGATTAAGATTGAAACCGTATTAGATATTTTAAAGAAAGATGGTCTCTTCCGTGAGATTATCGACCAAGGACATTATCACTACAACTACAGCCATGTCGTATTTGACACCATCTGCTATGACAGCCGCAAGGCCAAAGAGAAGAGCCTCTTTTTCGTTAAAGGTGCTGCCTTTAAGAAGGAATTTCTGATTTCTGCCATCTCTCAAGGCCTCGGTTGGTATGTGGCTGAAAAAGACTATGAGGTTGGTATTCCTGCTATCATCGTCAGTGATATCAAGAAAGCCATGAGTTTGGTAGCTATGGAATTTTATGGCAATCCACAGAAAAAACTCAAACTCCTTGCCTTTACTGGTACTAAGGGTAAAACAACAGCAGCCTACTTCGCCTATAACATTTTATCTCAAGGGCATCGACCTGCTATGCTCTCGACCATGAATACAACTCTAGATGGCAAGACTTTCTTTAAGTCTGCATTGACAACCCCTGAGAGTATTGACCTCTTTGACATGATGAATCAAGCTGTGCAAAATGACCGTACTCACCTCATCATGGAGGTCTCCAGTCAGGCCTATCTGGTCAAACGTGTCTATGGTCTAACCTTTGATGTGGGAGTTTTCCTCAATATCAGCCCCGACCATATCGGCCCGATTGAACACCCTAGCTTTGAAGACTACTTCTACCACAAACGTCTCTTGATGGAAAATAGCCGAGCAGTCATCATTAACAGTGACATGGACCACTTTTCTGTCTTGAAAGAACAAGTCGATGATCAAGACCATGATTTCTACGGTAGTCAGTCGAGCAACCAAATCGAGAATTCCAAAGCCTTTAGTTTTTCAGCTACGAGTAAACTCGCTGGAGATTATGATATCCAACTCATTGGCCACTTCAATCAAGAAAATGCCGTTGCTGCTGGACTTGCTTGCCTCCGTCTCGGAGCTAGTCTTGAAGACATCAAAAAAGGAATCGCTGCAACCCGCGTTCCTGGTCGTATGGAAGTCCTCACCCAGAAAAATGGAGCCAAGGTCTTCATCGACTACGCCCACAATGGGGATAGTCTGAAAAAACTAATCAATGTTGTAGAAACTCATCAAACTGGAAAAATTGCTCTGGTTCTGGGTTCGACAGGAAATAAAGGAGAAAGCCGTCGTAAGGACTTTGGCCTCCTCCTCAATCAACACCCTGAGATTCAAGTCTTTTTGACTGCTGATGACCCTAACTATGAAGACCCAATGGCCATTGCAGATGAAATTAGTAGCTACATCAATCATCCTGTTGAAAAAATTGCGGATCGCCAAGAAGCCATCAAGGCAGCGATGGCTATCACAAATCACGAATTAGATGCAGTTATTATTGCTGGTAAGGGAGCCGATTGCTACCAAATCGTCCAAGGCAAGAAAGAAGTCTATCCAGGAGATGCAGCCGTCGCAGAAAATTATTTATAAGATAGTAAAAAATCAAGGGAAATGAAACCCTTGATTTTTTCTATTTTTATTTAAAAGCGTTTTTCAAACCTTCAACGGCACCTTCTACAGCACCTTTAGCATCTTCAACTACTTCTTTTGCCTTAGCAACTGTCTTTTCTACAGCGCCTTCTGCTTCAGTCTTGCCATCTCCAGTAACTTTACCAAATCCTTCTTTGATAGCGCCTGTTGCTTGTTCCAATTTGTTTTCAAGTGACATATGATTGTCTCCTTTAATTTTATTCCGATATGTGTTACCGGTTACATATAGTTTATACCGAATACTAAGGAAAGTCAAACAATGTGCTCAGAAACAAGAAATCAGACCAAGTAGAAAGTTAATCTCTCCTTATCCAAATCGATAGCCAACTCATACTTCCCCTCTTCATTTTGGACAATATAACCTAGGACGACCAAACTATCCACAAAGATATCACGGCGTTTCTGTATAAGCTGGTCTTTTCTGAGAAATTTCAACAAAAAAGTCGTCATATATTTGAGAGCATACTCAGGATTAACATCTCCCAAAATGTCATAGAGTTCCTGCTGTTTTTCTGTCAAAGGATACTGATGTTTGACCTTGTAGAAATAATTAGACAGGGTCATTTTTGATCTCGCAAAGTCTGTCTTTTCAACTAAAATAGCTGCATTGGTTTGATTTCGTAATTCCGTCTCAAAACGCTGCTCTAACAAGTCTTGATAGGCCGGACTATCTTCGCTGACAAAAATCTCTTGATCCAGTTCAAGACTATCGAGTGATTCAAGCATAGGAAGATTAAGGTAATAACGCTTATTTTCTCGTAGAATCAAACCTGCCTTTATATACTCTTCCATGAGTTTATCAACTGCAACATCTGGAAATCGAGCCTTAATTTCTCGCAAAATCACATCCTCATGCTGGTCCAGATAGCGGATCAATTCTCTAAAAAATGGCTGTCTCGTCAAACGAGATGGATTAAAAATCTGAATCATGAAGATTCCTTTCTTTACATTCTAACAGAGGCGATGCTGCCAACTGACTAGGATTGGTCCCAGCTTGGTTCAAAGGAACAGGCAGACCTAGTTCTCTGTAATACTCTCTCCAAAAATCACTAATCTCCTGCTCCCCATCTCCAAATTTCATGGGAATAGTTTCAAAAATAGGGAGAATTTCTGCCATGTACTGGGAACAGTAGAAACCAGGTCCAGCTGGATAGAAAGAAGCATTGTAGGGTGTTCCTAGATGTTTGCAAGCTTTTTCCTTCACAGACTGGATATCCATTTCTGGGTAGAAATAGAGGTCGTACAAGTGATTGGACTCAAAGAAGTCTACTGGTTCCTGACAGACAACACCAGCCTGTCCACTAGCGTGGTAAATCATCCCATCCAAACAAATCGCAACATGGTTATAGTTGCCTGTGGAAGTCTGGATGGCCTGTCCCATATCTGACTCATCTCTCACAAAAATCAAATCGCCATTTTCTAACATGCTTCACTCCTAGAAAAAAAGGAGCCGAAACTCCTTTCGATATAAGTCAAACTAGCCTTTCCTAATTTGAATTAACACTCAAAATCTTAAGCATTAAAGCTTTCAGTCAATTGAGGTACCACTTGTTTCTTACGTGAAACAGCACCAGCAAGGAAGGCATGATTGTTTTCAAGTTTGAAGTTGAAGGCTGCTTCAACCTTGCCCATGTTAGCACCAAGAGCCAAGATTTCTGAGTTTGAGTTGACGATATCTGTAATCATCAAGACAAAGTCAGAGTAGCCGTTTGCTGTGTTGGCAGCTTGCATTGCAGCTTCAATTTCTGCTTGACGTTCTAAAACTTCAGCGATGTCCACTGTGTTTACTTGGGCAACACGGACATTATTTCCGTTCAATTCAAAAGTTTTAGCATCGATGTCAATCAATTCTTCAGCAGATTTGCTAGCCAAGTTTGTACCAGCTTTCAACATAGCCAAACCATACTCTTCCAAGTTAACACCAGCCAATTCGGCCAATTCAGGAGCAATAACCTTATCTGTTGGGTGTGTTGTTGGTGATTTCAAAAGAAGGGTATCTGAAATCAAACCTGAAAGCATCAAACCAGCAATCTCTTTAGGCACAGCTACACCATGTTCTTTGAACATACGGTAAACGATTGAAGACGCTGAACCAACTGGCTCCAAACGCATGTAAAGTGGGCTTGCAGTTTCAAAGTTAGCCACACGGTGGTGGTCCACAACACCATAAACTTCTACTTCAGCGATATCTGATACAGATTGTTGGAATTCATTGTGGTCAGTCAGGATAACTTGCTCTGCACCTTCTGCTTTAGCAGAAGTGATGACACGCGGTGCTTCTACACCAAAATAGTTCAAGACAAAGGCTGTTTCTTCATTTGGAGTTCCAAGGGCAACAGCTTCCGTATCCAAACCATAAGCTTCTTTTGCAAGGTAGGCAAAGGCTACAGATGACCCGATGGCATCTGAGTCTGGATTTTGGTGACCAAATACTAGAATCTTAGACATGATAATACCTCATTTTGTTTATTCTCTTTATTGTAGCATTTTTTTCGCTTTTTGACAAAAGTAAGAGGAGTCAAAGGGCTCCTCACGATTCTTCAAAATAACTGATACTCTTCGAAAATCTCTTCAAACCACGTCAGCTTCGCCTTGCCGTACTCAAGTACTGCCTACGGCTAGCTTCCTAGTTTGCTCTTTGATTTTCATTGAGTATGAGCAAATTTCTATCTTGATTTTCAGATAAAAATCTTTCCTTCTGTGGCCTCTTCTTACGCTTGAGAAGGGCTTCAGCTGACATGGCTTCTTCCTTACTGGCAAAACCTTGAGCATAGATAAGTTTGACTGGCAAGCGTGCTCGTGTGTATTTGGCTCCCTTCCCACTATTGTGGACAGCGAGGCGTCTTCTCACATCAGTCGTATAGCCTGTATAGTAGGATCCGTCACGACACTCCAGCACGTACATATAAGCCTTATGATCCATAATAAATCTCTTCAAGTTCAGGCGTATAAGAGCCATCATCATTGTGAACAATGAGAGGTGGTAATACCTTAAAACCGCTTGTTGAACCATCCTTGATAGCCTCAATCAAAAGCATATTGGCTTCCTTTTCTCTTTTTGGATAAACAAACTGCAGGCGCTTAGGAGCTAGATTATGCCGTTGTAAGCTGTCCAAGATATCTAAAAGTCGATCAGGACGATGAACCATGGCCAAGCGTCCATTGGATTTGAGAATACTCTGGGCACTACGACAGATTTCCTGCAAATTGGTCGTGATTTCATGTCGCGCCAAGAGATAATGTTCACTCTCGTTCAGATTGGAATGAGGATCTACCTTGAAATAGGGCGGATTACACAAAATCATATCCACCTTACTTCCCTGGATGTAAGCAGGCATATTTTTCAAATCATCACAGATGACCTCCATCTGCTCTTCTAAACCATTCAAACGGACAGAGCGTTCAGCCATATCCGCCAAACGCTCCTGAATCTCAACAGCCAAAATCTGTGCCTGAGTCCGAGTGCTAGCAAATAGCCCTACCGCTCCATTTCCAGCGCAAAAATCCACTATCAAGCCCTTCTTAGGAAAACGTGGAAAACGTGACAAGAGAACACTATCCACCGAATAGCTAAAAACCTCTCTATTTTGAATGATTTTAATATCTGTCGAAAAGAGCTGGTTAATGCGCTCTCCTGATTTTAATAATTGTTCTTCTTCCATGGTCCTATTATAGCAAATTTATATTAACATTACAAAAGATAGAAATTTCTAACTAGTGCTTCTGATTCTTCAAATGTTGAAGGGCTTCCTTGGTCCAAATTGGCATCATTCGTTTAAGAGGCGCAAAGCCGTAGTTAAAACGGTCGCTTGAAAAGCGTCGCCGTCTCGGAAACTGGTGCTTTTCTTCCTCCAAAGTGCGGATAGAAAGACTAGCTTTCCCTGTAAATTCATCTAAATCCACTACTTGAACTTGAACCTCTTCATCGACTTTCAAGGCTTCTTGGATATTTTCAATAAAGCCTGTCCGAATCTCTGAAATGTGAATCAGCCCCGTATCACCCGTCTCTAGCTCAACAAAGGCTCCGTAGGGCTGAATCCCTGTAATACGGCCCTTTAGCTTATCACCGATTTTCATCTTAGTCCTCGATTTCAATTGTTTCAATCACGACATCTTCAACTGGCTTGTCCATAGCTCCTGTCTCAACAGCAGCAATGGCATCCAAGACAGCGTAAGAAGCTTCATCAGCTAGCTGACCAAAAACAGTGTGACGGCGGTCTAGGTGAGGAGTTCCTCCTTGGTTGGCATAGATTTCCGCAATCGGTTCTGGCCAACCACCACGAGCAATTTCTTTTTTAGAATATGGCAGGTGTTGATTTTGGACGATAAAGAACTGGCTGCCGTTGGTATTTGGACCAGCATTGGCCATAGAAAGGGCACCACGGATATTGTAAAGTTCTTCTGAGAATTCATCTTCAAAAGATTCGCCGTAGATTGACTCGCCACCCATACCAGTTCCAGTTGGATCTCCACCTTGAATCATAAAGTCCTTGATAATACGGTGGAAAATGACACCATCATAGTAGCCATCTTTTGAAAGAGCTACAAAGTTAGCCACTGTTTTAGGAGCATGTTCAGGGAAGAGCTTGATACGCAAGTCTCCGTGATTAGTCTTAATAGTCGCGATAGGACCTTCTACTGTTTCAATGTCTACTTGTGGGAAATGCAATTCTTTTTCTACCATACCAAATCCTTCTAAGGCATCAAAAATGCCATCTTCTTCTAATGTTTTTGTAATAAAATCTGCTTTTTCTTTAATTTTATCATGAGAAATTCCCATGGCAACGCTGATTCCAGCATAATCAAAGAGTTCCAAGTCATTCAGCCCATCTCCAAAAACCATGACGTTCTCTGGTTTCAAGCCAAGGTGTTCCACAACCTTTTCCACCCCCGTCGCTTTGGAGCCTGAAATCGGAACAATATCAGACGAATGTTGATGCCAACGAACCATGCGAAGTTTGTCTGAGAGACTATCAGGCAAGTGCAAGTCATCTCCTTTATCTTCAAAAGTCCACATTTGATAGATATCTTCTTTTTCATGAAAATCAGGATCTACATCTAAATCGGGGTAAATTGGATTGATAGCTTCACTAATCATATCGGTGCGAGTCGACAACTTGGCATCATGACTCCCAACCAAACCATACTCAATTCCCTCTTGCTTGGCCCAAGAGATATACTCCTCAACATCTAACTTCTCAATCTGATGTTGATAAATAACCTGACCTTTTTTATCTTCGATATAGGCCCCATTTAAGGTCACAAAAAAGTCAGGCTTGAGCTCACGAATCTCTGGCACAACACCAAAAATCCCTCGTCCAGAAGCAATACCTGTCAAAATTCCTTTCTCACGTAATTGCTTAAAAACAGTTGGGATTGAAGCTGGAATAAAACCCGTCTTGGAATTTCTCAATGTATCATCAATATCAAAAAAGACAATCTTGATTTTCTTTGCCTTGTATCTTAATTTGGCATCCATCTCACTACCTCTTTCAATCTAACTCTTTCCATTATACCATAAAGTAGCTAAATCCCCTATTTTCAAAAAGTTTCCCGTTTTATTGTAAGTCCTTGGATAAGTATAAAACTAAATCATCATCGTTTTGACAACTTGCACCCATTTCTAGCGGTTTATTTCTATACCAGACACCTGTACCATCTGGAATGTAGCTCCGTCTGATATACAATCTCTGGGCAGGGCCATAGCCTAAGTGCAAACCTACACCAAGAGTGACCTTACTCGAAACAAACTTGACTCGTTTTTCTGCTTCTTCTAGCAGTTGATTCCCAATCCCTTGATTTCGAAAATGCTCAAACACATTAAAATCTGATAATTCTGGATAGACTTCTGCAAAAGGACCATGTTTAGCAGAGGGCAAAATGGTAATGTAGCCCGCTACAGCACCATCAATCTCTGCAACTAAAACTTCTCTCTCCCCACTTTCCTGTTCCAGAAAATATCTAGCCAAAATTTCTTCTCTAGCAGGCCAACCTTGATTCATAAATCCATGAGATAAGGATTCAATATCAGACTTAATCATATTTCTAATCGTACAATTCATCTTTGACTTACCCACCTTTACTCTTTCTATTACCATTATAGCACGCCAAGGTCAGAAAAAAACTATCTCGTGAAAAAAGACCCAACCAGGTCTTAATTCGCTTTCTTGTTTTCTAGCTCATGAAAAAAAAAAGACCCAACCGGGTCTGAAAAAGAGGTCCACCCGGACCCAACTCGCTCTCTCATTTCAATGCTCGTGAAAAAAAGACCCTTCAGGGTCTTTTCTTTAATCTTCGTTTACGAAAGGCATCAAAGCCATTACGCGAGCGCGTTTGATAGCTGTTGTTACTTTACGTTGGTTTTTAGCTGAAGTTCCTGTTACACGACGAGGAAGGATTTTCCCACGTTCTGAAACGAAACGGCTAAGAAGCTCAGTATCTTTGTAATCAACATATTCAATTTTGTTTGCTGCGATGTAATCAACTTTTTTACGGCGTTTGAATCCGCCACGACGTTGTTGAGCCATGTTTTTTCTCCTTTATAATTTTAGTTGTCCATTAGAATGGTAAATCATCATCTGAAATATCCAATGGATTTGTTGCTCCAAATGGATTTTCATCACGTGAAAAGTCTGGTACTGAATTTGTAGGCGCTGAATAGTTTGCAGTTGGTGCAGAGTAAGCTCCACCTGTATGACCCTCACGCACACTACGGCTTTCCAACATTTGGAAATTTTCAGCCACGACCTCTGTCACGTAGACACGTTGTCCTTGCTGGTTATCGTAACTACGAGTCTGGATACGACCTGTCACCCCGATAAGTGAGCCTTTTTTAGCCCAGTTAGCAAGGTTTTCAGCCTGTTGGCGCCACATAACGACATTGATAAAATCAGCCTCACGTTCGCCATTTTGACTCTTAAATGTACGGTTTACTGCAAGAGTAAAAGTCGCAACTGCTACATTTGATGGGGTATAACGCAACTCAGCGTCACGTGTCATACGCCCTACAAGTACAACATTGTTAATCATAGTTTACCTTCTTACGCGTCAGTTTTGACGATCATGTGACGAAGAATGTCAGCGTTGATTTTTGAAAGACGGTCAAACTCTTTAAGAGCTGCATCGTCGTTTGCTTCAACGTTAACGATGTGGTAAAGTCCTTCACGGAAATCTTTGATTTCGTATGCAAGACGACGTTTTTCCCAAGATTTTGATTCAACAACAGTTGCACCGTTGTCAGTCAAAATAGAGTCAAAACGTGCTACCAAAGCGTTTTTAGCTTCTTCTTCAATGTTTGGACGAATAATATAAAGAATTTCGTATTTAGCCATTGATATGTTCCTCCTTTTGGTCTAATGACCCCAAGACTTTGCAAGGGGTAAGTGAGGTTCGCTCACAATAAACTATTATACTAGAAAAAATTTTTTTACGCAAGTAAAAACACCAAAATAAAAAAAGAAGATGACGAATCATCTTCTCAAAAACTATGAGTTTTTAGTCTTCTTTTTTCTTGCGAGCAAGCAGTCCAAATCCACCTAGGGCTCCAAGAAGTCCAAGCGCTGCAAGACTAGCGTTAGCTTCTGTACCTGTGTTAGGTAATTCTTTTTGACCATCAACATATTTAGGTGTTGCTGGTTGAATAGCTGAATCAGTTGCTACTGATGTTTCAGCTGGTGCTGGAACTGCAGGTTGGTTTGGATTTGTTGGTTGTTCCGGTTGCACTGGAGCTACTGGTTGTTCAGGAGTCTCTGGTGTTGATGGAACAGGTTGTGGTGTTGCCACTTTCTTGTAATGATGTACAAGATTTCCATTAGGGTCTTTCGTAGTTGTTACGTATTCGTAACCTGAAATTCCTTTTGGAGCTTGTGCTCCTTTTTCACTTGGTGCGATATCTTTACCATTTTCGTCTACATAGTAAGTCACAACTTGTTCAGGTTGCGGTTTTGGTTGTGGAGTATAACCGTTCTGATCCCCATTTGGAGTTACATTTGGAATGTAATTAATTGGTGTATCCTCACCTGGATTTGTTGGGACATCTGGAGTGATGTATCCTTTTGTTGGATCGTTTGGATCTACTGGTTTAAGTGGTTGACCATTTCCATCTACAGGTGTATGACCTGGTACGTATGGAAGAACTGGTTTATCACTTCCTGGTTTTGTTGGATCTTGTGGATCATTTGGATACTTGATTGGGTTTGTTGGTTGACCTGGGATGTTTGGAATCCATGATCCGATTGGTTTGTACACGTATGTTACTGTCGAACCTTCTGTTCCAATCTTACCTTTAGCATCTCCATCTACACGAACAAGTAGGTGTCCTGGAATCACTTTTCCACTTGTTGTGTACTCATCTCCCACTTTTCCTTCTGTTGTTTCTGAAGGGATTAAGTCTTTTCCATTTTCATCTACGTATTTAACTACTAATTTTGCTTTGTTGGCTACGTAGTTAATTACTGTATCTTGACTTGGATCTGTTGGGATGTTTGGTACTACATATCCTTTTGATGGATCTGTTGGATCTACTGGTTTAAGTGGATTGCCATCTTTATCTTCTGGAGTGAATCCTGGAACGTATGGTAACACTTCTGTTGGTTGTCCTGGTTTTGTTGGATCTTGTGGATCATTTGGATACTTGATTGGGTTTGTTGGTTGACCTGGGATGTTTGGAATCCATGATCCGATTGGTTTGTACACGTATGTTACTGTCGAACCTTCTGTTCCAATCTTACCTTTAGCATCTCCATCTACACGAACAAGTAGGTGTCCTGGAATCACTTTTCCACTTGTTGTGTACTCATCTCCCACTTTTCCTTCTGTTGTTTCTGAAGGGATTAGGTCTTTGCCATTTTCATCTACATACTTCACTACTAGTTTAGCTTTGTTAGCTTCATAGTTAATTACTGTATCTTGACTTGGATCTGTTGGGATGTTTGGTACTACATATCCTTTAGTTGGATCTTGTGGATCTACTGGTTTAAGTGGTTGTCCATTTCCATCTTTTGGAGTATATCCTGGTACGTATGGTAATGTTTCTGTTGGTTGTCCTGGTTTTGTTGGATCTGTTGGATCATTTGGATACTTGATTGGGTTTGTTGGTTGACCTGGAATGTTTGGAATCCATGAACCAAGTGATTTGTAAACATATGTTACTGTTGTTCCATCTGTTCCAATCTTACCTTTAGCTTCACCTTCTACACGGTCCAATACATAGCCAGTAATAACTTTTCCACTTGTAGAGTAGTCATCACCAACTTTACCTTCTTTAGTTTCTGTTGGTAGAAGTTCTTTCCCATTTTCATCTACATATTTAACTACCAAGTTAGCTTTGTTAGCTACATAGTTAATTGGTGTATCCTCACCTGGATTTGTTGGGATACTTGGAACTTCATATCCTTTAGTTGGATCGTTTGGATCTACTGGTTTCAACGGATTACCATCTTTATCTTCTGGTGTGAATCCTGGTACGTATGGTAATGTTTCTGTTGGTTGACCCGGTTTTGTTGGATCTGTTGGATCATTTGGATACTTGATTGGGTTTGTTGGTTGACCTGGGATGTTTGGAATCCATGATCCGATTGGTTTGTAGGTTACTACTTCTTTAGTATTTTCTGAATCTGCAGTTACTTTTGTAGCTGGTACTGTTGCTTTATCAGCTAAGTATCCTTTAACTACTGGTGATTTCACTTCAGGTAAGTCTTTAGCTTCTGACCAGTCTCCGTATGTAACCTCACCTGTAACCAAGTTGACTTTAGCTTCACGTGTGAATTTAGCTTCTTGTGTTACTGTTTTTGGTGTTCCGTCTTCATTTAATACTGGAGTTCCATCTTCGTATACGTATGTGATTGTACGTGTTACTGTTTTGTTTAGATCTTTTTCTTCTAATCCAGCTGGGTATTTAGGACCGTCTGGGTTATTTGGATCTACTGGAGTTCCTGGTGTTTTTGGTTGATCTGGTGTTACTGTAACTTCTTTAGCTTTAAGTGTTACTTTAAACTCTTGATCAGTGTCTTTATCTTTATCGAACTTACCACCTTCTGGGTATGTATTAGATACTAATTCATATCCTTTGTTTTCAAGTTCTTTGATCTTAGCTTTTACTTCAGCTTCTTTTGTTAATGGTGTATCTGAATCACCTTGTTCAGTAATAGCGTCAACACCTGGAATTGGATTTCCTTTTTCATCTACGAATGTTGTTTGCGCTTTTTGCGTATCTTTTACGTAGTTGATTGGTGTGTCTTGACTTGGATCTGTTGGAAGATCTGGTACGATATATCCTTTTGTTGGATCTGCTGGATCTACTGGTTTTAGTGGTTGATCATTTCCATCTTTTGGAGTCATACCTGGTTCGTATGGAAGAATTGGTTTATCTCCTGGTTTTGTTGGATCATTTGGATTATTTGGATATTTGATTGGTGTCGGTGTTTTACCTGGAATATTTGGAATCCATGATCCTAGTGGTTTGTATGTTACTACTTCCGTAATATCTTTTGAATCTCCAGTTACATTTACTACTGGAACACTTGCTTTATCAGCTAAGAAACCTGTTACTACTGGTGATTTAACTTCAGCTAAATCTTTAGCTTCTGACCAATCTCCGTATGTAACTTCTCCTGTAACCAAGTTTACTTTTGCTTCACGTGTGAATTTAGCTTCTTGTGTTACTGTTTTTGGTGTTCCGTCTTCATTTAATACTGGAGTTCCATCTTCGTATACGTATGTGATTGTACGTGTTACTGTTTTGTTTAGATCTTTTTCTTCTAATCCAGCTGGGTATTTAGGTCCTTCTGGGTTATTTGGATCTACTGGTGTTCCTGGTGTTTTCGGTTGATCTGGTGTTACTGTAACTTCTTTTTGTTTTAATGTTACTTTGAACTCTTGATCTGTATCTTTATCCGTATCGAACTTACCACCTTCTGGATATGTATTAGATACTAATTCATATCCTTTGTTTTCAAGTTCTTTGATCTTAGCTTTTACTTCATCTTCTTTTGTTAATGGAGTTTCTGATCCACCTTGTTCAGTAATTTCAGCTACCCCTGGAATTGCATTTCCTTTTTCATCTACAAATGTTGTTTTCGCTTTTTGGATAGCTGTGTATTTAACAACATATTCGTAATCTTCATCTGTAGCTGTTGTTGCTTGTACTGGAACTTTTTCTACACTTGCGATGTAACCTTCTTTTTGAGGTACTGCAAGTTCTGGAAGATCAGTGCTTTGTCCATCAGTTCCTTTCCAGTTAATATAAACTGGTCTGTCATTAGAGTTAATTACCGCTTTACCTTCTGCAGTTAACTTGATTGAACCTGTGTAGCTTACAGTTTGTTTTTCTGATGGGAATACTTCTGTACCTGCAAGGTCTTTAACATCATCCGCATACACAAATTTAATTGTACGGTTTACTTCTTCTACTTTTGTTTTCTTAACATAATCATATTCTGCTGGGGTAACAAATGCAGATCCATTTATACCTTTAGCTTTTAATTCTTCTTCAGAATATAAATCTCTTGCTCTTGTCTTCGTAACACTTAGTGTTCCTTTTGCGTTTTCAGGAGGAAGGTCTGCAAGAATGTATTCTTCTCCATTAACTTCTTTAACTAAGTCTACGGGATCATTACTTACATCATATTTGTTTCCAAGTACATTAGTATAATCTTTTGAACCATCTTCACTTAAAGGAATATTCCCCGTATATCTTGTTGGTTCGAAACCTATAACTTCACCTGTCACTAAATCTTTGAATGTTCTAACAACAGCTCCTGTTGGCGGCTCACCTTGAACTTTACCATCACCTACAACACTCCAACCGTTTGGCACTGTAGTTGTAACATCTTCTTTTTCACCGTTAACAGATTCTCCACCTGATACAGTAAGAGTTGCTGCAGTTTTATCGTTTCCTACATAACCTTGTTTAATTAATCCATTTTCATAAGTAATATTAGAATATTCACTTGTTAAAGTTTTGTCTTTTATTACTTTTTCAATACCTAAAGATTGTAAAGGCATAGATACTGTAGAACCTTCTTGAATAGTTCCTTCTGTAACCGTAAGTTCTAGTTCTGTTGGTGAAATTAACTTAGGTGTTAATGTGAATCCAGTGTCACGACCATCATTCAGAATCCAAACGTTGTTTTCGTTAGCTTTAACATTAGCCCAACGACTGGCAGGACGATATGTAATACTATCTCCTTTATTAGGGTTAATAGTAGAAGCTGTATTTAATCCATTTACAAAGTTAGAACTTCCTTCAAGTTCTTTAAATTCAGTAAAATCTGCATTTGGAAGTTTAATAGTGAATTTAGATCCTACTCCATAACGAACATCTGAATCAGTTTTTAATACGATTGAATCACTTCTACCTATTTGCTCATTGTTAAGGTATGTCAATCCATTGTTTTCACTTAGTGATACACTAGTACCTTGTTTTTGATAGTTAGCCTGTTGACCTTTTCTTGTATAAGTATGTTCAAGAACTGTACGTCCATCTATCTTAATAGTAGCTGTATAAGGAGTATCTTTAGAAATCTCTGGTGCTAAATATCCATTACCCGATAAATTACTCGCTCCAAACGACACATTCGGATAGTCTTTTACTTTATCGTTCCACTCGATGTTGTAAGTATATGTACCAGTTTCGTTAGCTACCGCTGGTTGCTCAGCAACACGCTGATCATAAGTCATACCACGTTGTGTACGTTGCGCCCAATATGGTACAGATTTGTTATTGTTGTTTCCTGTAGTTGTTTTAAAGTCGATAGATTTAACTTTACCAACTACTGTTCCATCTGTCGCTCTGATTTCCGTATTTACTGCCAAACCAGCACCTAGCTCAGCTAAGTTAGTAAGTTCAATTTTTGTAATAGAACCCGCTTTAAGTGTAGATGTACTAATAGTAGTATCAATCCCCCATCCTGTAGGTCTAGTGTTATCAGCATTCATCTCAACATAAGCGTTTGTTACAGCATTAACTGTTTCTCCGTCTTTAAGAACATCTTTACCTGTAATTTTTGACGCAGTATCAGCCAATACTGCTTCTACTTTACCTGCATGGCCTGCACGTTTCATTTCAGCATAGACTGCTTCGATGGCAGCTGAAAGACGATTTACTTGGGCTACCATCTGGTCTTTAGAAGCATCAGATGAAAGTAAACCTTTAGATGCTACTGCTTCAAGCTTGACTGCAGCAACTGCAGCTGACAATTTTTGTTTAGCTTCAACATCCTTCACTTCTTTATCTGAGAAGTTTGAGGCTACTGTTGCCATAACCTCAGCTTCTGAAGTCAATTGAGTCAGAACTGTCTTAACATCATCTTGTGCTTTTTCTGTTTCAACTTTCTCAGATGCTTCTTTGTCAGTTTTTTCTTTAGTTGCTTCTTTTTTATCAGCTTGCTCTTTGTCAGATTTTTCTTTTACATCTGTTTCTAATTTTTTACCAGTTTTTTCTGCAGTCTCTTCAGTAACTTCTTTTTCTGCTACAGGTGTTGCTGCAGTTTTAGCATCTTCCTTAGCTTCAGGTTTTTCTTCTGCTTTTACATCATCAATCTTTAATTCTGGAAGTTCTTCAACAACAGGTGTTGTTAAAGCAGAGTCTGCATCCTTCTTATTTGTAGCTGCAATATCAGAAGTAGCCGGATTTACTGGTAGAGTCTCATCAGCTTGCACTCCATTAGCACCTAAAACAAGTGCCGTTCCCAAAAGGACACTAGCAGCGCCAAAGCTATACTTACGAATAGAAAAGCGCTGGGCTCTTCTACCATGGTATTTTTCCATTCTTGAATACATGTTTTCTCCTGTTTATCTCAATCTAAAAGTTTTATGATTACATATAAATATATATGTTGGTTTTTATAAAAACAACTCTTTTATTTTATCATAAATAAAATTAACTTGTCCATAAATATGTCTCGTTTATACTCGATTCATTTATATTATTTTTGTGTCCTAGGTACAAAAAAATAATATCATCAAACTCTTCCCAAAGATACTTGAATATATATATATATATATATTGCATAAAAATACAAATAATGCACTTATACTAAAATAAATATATAATATTTTCAATCTTGACATAAAAAAAAGAAGATGACGAATCATCTTCTCAAAAACTATAAGTTTTTAGTCTTCTTTTTTCTTGCGAGAAAGAAGTCCAAATCCACTAAGAGCTCCAAGAAGTCCAAGTGCTGCTAGGCCTGCATGGGCTTCTGTACCTGTGTTAGGCAATTCTTTTTGACCTTCAACATATTTAGGTGTTGCTGGTTTAGCAGTTGTATCAGTTGCTACTGTTACATCTGCTTGAGCTGGTGCCGCTGGTTGAGTTTGATTTGGTGTTGCTGGTTGTCCTGGTTCTGCTGGAGCTGTTGGAGCTGCAGGTTGTTCAGGAGCAGTTGGTCCAGCAGGTTGTGGCGTTGCCACTTTCTTGTAGTGGTGTACAAGATTTCCATTTGGATCTTTTGTAGTTGTTTGGTATTCATATCCAGAAACAGCCTTAGGAGATTGTGCGCCGTTTTCGCTTGGAGAGATAGCTTTACCATTTTCATCTACATAGTAAGTCACAACTTGATCAGGCTGAACTGGTGCCGGAATAAGATCTGTAGACTCTTTAGGTGTTACTTTTACTGGTACTTCTAATTCAATAACTTCTCCAGTTGGTAATTTCACCTTCACTTTAACCGCTGTTTTATCTCCAGGTGTTTCTGTTGTTGGGATTTCTCCAACTTCAATAATTTCCCATCCAGACTCTTTAGGAATATCAACGTGTTTCTTCACATCATCTGGTGTAATTGTTGTTCCTTGAGGTACAACGATTGGTGTTACAGTTGGTGTAGCAATTACTGGTACTTGTACTTTCATTGTTTTACCGTTTGGTAATTTAACTGTAACTGTTGCTGATGGTCTTACACCAGCTGGGAATGTTTCAGGAAACTCAGGTTCCCCTACGATTTCCCATCCAGTTACTCCTGGAATTTCGATGTGTTTTTCTACATCTTCTTTAGTTAATTTAGTTCTTTCTGGAACAATGATTGGAGTAACTTTTGGTTCTACCACATTCACTACTACAGGAACTCGTACAATTTCTTTACCATCTTTATCCTTAACAATAACAACAGCTTCTTTTTTACCTGGTTTAGAAGTATCTACTGGTGTATCGTATTCGAATGTAGCTCCTTCTGGGTAATTTCCTGGTGTAATGTTATCTTTTGGATCTGGAGTATCACCTTTGGGTACAAGTTGTTCTTTACCTTCAACCACTGTTACTGGTACTTTAACTGTTGTTTTGTACTCTTTACCATTGACAGTGTAAATCACTGGTACTTCTACTTCTCCAGCTTTTCCTGGCTCTGAAGTTTTTGGTACTGTAACATTTGTTAAATCAACTTTAACAGTTGCTCCTTCAGGAAGTTTTTTCTTGAATTCTTCGTTGTTGATTGCATTTTCTGCATCTTTACCAACTTTATCTTTTAATTCTTTCTCTGAAAGATCTTTTGGTACAACAACTTCTCCAGCTTTTGGTTTTGGTAGTACTGTTACTGGAACTTTAACGTTTTCTTTGAATTTACCATTTCCGTATGTTACTGGTACTTCTACTTCAACGTCTTTATCCCCTGCTTTTCCTACTGTAGATGGAACTTTTGTAGGGTCTCCTACTGTTCCACCTTCACCTGGTGTAATACCTTTCTTAATTTCTTCAGAATTTGGTGTGTCACCTTCAAATACTACTACTGATGGTGGTGTTGAAGACACAACGTTTACTGGTACTTCAATCACTTTAGTGATTTTGTTTCCATCTTTATCTTTGTATTCAACTGTTACAGTTGCTGGAGTTTGTTTACCTACAGTATCTGTTCCAGGAGTTGTATTAACATCTGTTACTGTAACTGTTACACCGTCTGGAAGACCTTCAAGTTTTTTAGCTGCTTCTTCTGCTTTTTCTTTAACAACTTTTGCTAATTCAGTCTTATCAGCATCTTTTGGTACTGTTACACCTTCTGGTTTAACTTTTGGTAATACTGTAACAGGTACTGTTACTTCTTCGTCTCCACCATCTTTATAAGTTACTTTAGTAGTAACTTTAACATCTGGAGAACCTACTTTACCTTCTGTTGTAGGGATAGCTTTGTTGATTTCTTCATCAGTTACAGGTGTTTTAGTTCCATCTGTATCAGGAGTGATTGCTTTGTTTACATCTTCAGCTTTTGGTTTATCACCTTCTACAACGTATACAGGTTTTACATCTGAACCTTTAACATTTACTGTTACTGGGATTGTAGTTGTGTAATCTTTTCCATCAACTGTGTAGGTTACTGGCACATTAACAGTTCCTGTGTTTGTACCTTTTTCAGCTGTTATTTTAGCTAATACATCTTCAGTCACATCGCCAACAGTTACTGTTGCACCTTTTGGTAATTTAGATGTGAAGTCTGTTGCTTCAACAGCTTCTTTAGCTTTATCTTTTGCTAATTCTTTCAGTTTATCTGGAGTTGTATTCTTAGCTACTGTTACTTCACTTTCAGCTTTTGGTAATACTGTTACTGGAACTTTAACTGTTTCAGTTACTTTGCCATCATCGTAAGTTACTGGTACATCTACTGATACATCTGTAGCTCCAGCTTTATCTTTTGTAGATGGAACTGATGTTGGTTCTCCGACTTTTCCACCTTCACCTGGTGTAACTGAATCTTTGTCTAATTTTGGTGTGTCACCTTCAAATACGACTACTGGTTTTGGTGTTGAGCTTACTACTTTAACTGGTACGTTAATTGTGTCTTCACCAACAACATTACCTTTATCATCTTTATATAATACTTTTACAGGAACTGTATCTTTGTCCCCATTTGAATCTGTTTTTGGTAATGTGTAAGAAGTTTCTCTTTCATCTAGTGATGCCGTAATTCCAGCTGGTAAGTTTGTTAATTTACTTACTGCTTCATTCGCTTTTTCTTTTACAGCATTTGTTAGAGCTGTGTCATCAGTATCTTTCAATACTGTTACACCTGTTGGTGTTGCTTTTGGTAATACTTTAACTGGAACGTCTACAGTTTCATCACCAGTTGGGTATTTAACAGTTGCTTTAACTGACAAATCAGTTGCTCCTACTTTAACTTTATCCGTAGGAACGTCTTTATTGATGTCAGCTTCAGTTACAGGAGTTAAATCTCCACCTTTATCAGGTGTAACTGCTTCATTAACATCAGCTGGTTTTGGTTGATTTCCTTCTACAACATATACAGGTTTCACTTCTGAACCTTTAACATTTACTGTTACTGGAATTTCTGAAGTATACGTTGTTCCGTCTGGTGATGTAAATGTTACTGGAACTTTTACAACTACTGGTTCACCTTTTTTATTAGCAATATCAGCAGGAATTTCAGGAACTTCTCCTACAGTAACTGTATATCCTTCTGGCACTTTTTCAGGGAAGTCAGGAGTTTTAATTAACTCTTCTGCTTTAGCTTTTAAAGTATCCTTAACTTTATCTGGAGTAGCTCCTTTAGGTACGTCAACTGCACCTTCTGTTCTAGGAAGAACAGTAACTGGTACTGTTACATTTTCTGTAACTTCAGTTCCATCTACATTGTGAGTAACTGTTGTTGGAATTTTTAATCCTGACTCTCCAGCTTTTCCATCCGTTTTAAAGATATCAGTTGCTTTTGGTTCATTAGCTGTACCTTTTTTACCATCAATTTCACTTGGCTCAACTTTTTCTTTAACGCTAGCAGGTGTAATTTTATCACCTTCAAATACTACAATAGGTTTTGTCTTAGATTCTACAACGTTTACTTCGATATCAACTGTTGTTTCATAAGTTTTACCATCTACTGTATAAGTTACAGGTACTTTAACAACACCACGTCCATCTTCAGCAACTTTCGTAATTGCGATATCATCTTTATTAACAAAAGTTGAACCATTAGAATCACCTAATGCAGCTGTACCAGTAACGTCTGTTAATAATTTTGTGAACTCTGGAGATTTAATCGCTTCTTGAGCTTTCGCATAAGCAATTGCTTTTAATTGATCATCGTTCGTGTTAATTGGTACAGTAATTACTGAATTAGTTTGTAAACTATTGATAAAGATTACTTTACCATATTTGTGATCAGGATTATCTGAATCTGCTAAACCATTACGGTTAAATTCATTTTCATAAGGTGGTTTTAATCCATTTGCAGTATAAGAGTAAAGTCTGTTACCTTCAGCATCTGTGTCTCCGAAACCACTCTTAACTGTAACTTTAAAGTCAGCTGGTCCTACGAAGTTATCTGCAGCTGTAAATGGAATGCTTGTTGTACGTGAGTTTGTCTCTGCAGCAGCCATACGGTTTCCTGCTGGTACGTTATAAGTTAATTTTCCACCTTTTGAGTTATCACTTGGATCATTTGGAACCCATTTGATAGTATTTGCCCAAACATTTCCTAACCAGTTTGATCCACCATTGGCATTGTAGATTTTATCTTCTAATACTACACCTTTAGGAACTTCTACTGTTACTTCAACATTTGATGCAGCATAGTAGTCAATATTCATTCCACCAGTGTTTTTAATTGTAATGTCAAAGTTACCTTTTTGGCCTTTATCATAGATTGTATCTTTTGTATATCCGTATTCACCTGTTTTACCATCTGAACGAACGTTTGTTACTACTTCAGCAGCTGGTGCAGTTGCGATACCAATACCACCGATTAAGTAACCATCTTTAATATTGATGTTGTTATCATTAATTAAACTATTTGTTCCTTGACTTCCTGCTTCAATTAACACTTTAATTTTAGTTGTTTCAGCTGGAATATCATAAATACGGTCTAGGTGGTTCCATCCGTTAGCAGCAAGAGCAGCTTGTTCAGTTGATAAAGGACCATTTTTACCTTCAACTGGTTTGATTTCTTTACCAGTGAATGCATCTACGATTGTTAATTTAACTCTTTCACCTGATGATGTTGATGTTGAACCACCATATGCAGCACTATGAATTAAGTTAACATTTAGACGAGAATTTCCATTTACATCGAATTCTTTCGAAAGTGTTGTACCTTTACTTCCTAATTCAAGATAGTAATCACGGTCCTTCACTTCACCAAAGGCATTCGTTCTCATTACATCAATAGTAGGTGTTACTGAAGGAACAGCACCACTACCATTTACATAACTCTTTTCACCTGATGTTTGATATTTTTTCAATTCTCCATCATTTGAATAGATTTTTGATTTAGGTACATTACGTGTACTTGGTTGTCCATCTTTATCTGTAACTTTTGTTACATCAAGTGGTTTAACCGCATTAACTTTGTCCCCTTTTTCAATTTTCCAACCATTTAACATACCAGCTTCTGCGTCAGCCTTTGTAATAGCTTTTTCTTGCCAGTTATAGGTTGCACTACCGATTGGATCTTTTGCGTTTGGAGCATTGTTTACTTTATTAGTAATATCACGTCCACTTTCATATTGAGTAGCAATTGTTTCTGATTTTTTATCAGCATCAGTGAATGTTACTTTGTCTCCGAAACCTTTTCTTAAGCTTTCAAAGACACCGTTTTTAGGGTTGTTACCATAAGCAGCGTGGTTTTCACTTACTGGAGCACCTAATTCAGCTTTTCCGTTTAAGTATAGCGCTAATAAGTCACGTTCAGATTTAACTGCTTCTGCTTGTTGGCTCATTTTTTGAGCTGATGTTGCATCCGCTGCATTTGCATCTGCTAATACTTTTTTAGCTTTTTCGATGATTTTAGTATAAGTATCAATTATTGCTTGATCTTTTTTATTTGCATCTTTTGCTTTTTCTGCATCAAGTTTTGCTTGTACTTTATCAATATTTGCTTGTAATTCAGGTAAAGCTTTATCTCTTTCACCTTTATATTTAGTTGCTTCTTCTGCTGAGTTAGCTGCAGTTGTATCTACTGCTCTAAATCCACTTTCACCTTGTCCAGGAATGGCTTGTCCATTACGTGGATCTTGGTTTTTATTTTCTTTTTCTTCTTTCTTGTCTGCAGTTGCTTTTGGCATACTTTCAATAACGAAAGCTTTACCGTTTACTGCTGATGTAGCTTTTGCTACTTCTTCTTTTGTTGCAGCTTCATTTGCAACTACAGCTTTTGCACTTGCTAATTCTGCTTTTGCAGACTCAATTGCTGAAGCTGTTTTTTCAGTTGATGCTGCTTTTTCTAAAGCTGCTTCTAAACGAGCAATAGCTGCTTCCAACTTGCTTGTGTCAGCTTTTGGTGTTTCAGTTGGTGCTTCTGCAGCTTTTGGTGTTTCTGCTGGTGATGCCTCAGGAGCTGGTGTTGCTGGAGCTGGAGCTGGGGCTACTGGTTGCTCAGCTGTTTGTGCTTCCACAGTTGGCGTAGCAGTGTATGTTGAAGCTTGAGGCTTGCTTGAATCTGCTTGATTTCCAGCATCAGGATTTACTTGTTCGCTAGTCACTGTAGCTGTTGGATCTTGCTCGTGAGCCTGAACAGTTGCTGCTCCACCAAACATCATATAGGCTGCTACAGCTACTGATGCTGCACCAAAACTATACTTACGGATTGAAAAGCGTTGGACCTTTTGTCCGTGGTATTTGTCCATTCTTGAATACATATTATCTCCTTTTTAAATAAATTTTAATTGCGGAATTACACCCAAGTATTTAAACAACGCCTCCATTTCCAGCTTAATTTATACATTAAAGCAGCTACACTTAGGTACTTAATCCCTAATTTACATTATAACATTATTTCAACTAAACTGTCTACGTTTATGTACAAAATATGAGGATTTTTCTATATATATATATATATCAATCGATGTTTTATGTAATTTCATCATAAAAAATAAAAGGCCAATTTGACCTTTTACTTTTATATATTTATTTACGGTTTGATACGGTGCAACATACGTGGGAATGGGATAGCTTCACGGATGTGTTTTGTTCCTGCTGCAAAGGTTACCATACGTTCGATACCGATACCAAATCCTCCGTGAGGAACTGTACCGTATTTACGAAGGTCAAGGTAGAATTCATATTCTGTACGATCCATGCCAAGTTCATCCATCTTAGTCACAAGGGCATCGTAGTCTTCCTCACGCATAGAACCACCGATGATTTCTCCATAGCCTTCTGGAGCGAGCAAGTCTGCACAAAGCACACGTTCTGGATTTCCAGGAACTGGTTTCATGTAAAATGCCTTGATGGCTGCTGGGTAGTTCATGACAAATGTTGGCACACCAAAGTGGTTTGAAATCCAAGTTTCGTGTGGTGAACCAAAGTCATCACCATGCTCAAGATGTTCGTAGTCAGCATCTTCATCATTCTCATGCTCTTGCAAGAGGTCAATGGCTTGATCATAAGTGATACGTTTGAATGGCTCTGCAATGTATCGTTTCAAGAGTTCTGTATCACGTTCCAAGGTTTCCAAGGCTTGAGGCGCACGGTCAAGAACACCTTGAAGAAGAGCTTTCACATAAGCTTCTTGCAAGTCAAGTGATTCATCGTGTGTCAAGTATGAGTACTCTGCGTCCATCATCCAGAACTCAGTCAAGTGACGGCGTGTTTTTGATTTTTCAGCACGGAATACTGGACCGAAGTCAAAGACACGACCAAGAGCCATCGCACCTGCTTCTAGGTAAAGCTGACCTGATTGGCTCAAGTAGGCTGGCGTTCCGAAGTAGTCAGTTTCAAAGAGTTCAGTTGAATCTTCTGCCGCGTTTCCTGAAAGGATTGGGCTATCAAATTTCATGAAGCCGTTCTTGTCGAAGAACTCATAAGTTGCGTAGATGATAGCGTTACGGATTTGCATCACCGCTACTTGCTTACGAGAGCGTAGCCACAAGTGACGGTTGTCCATCAAGAAGTCTGTTCCGTGTTCTTTTGGTGTGATTGGGTAGTCTTGAGATTCACCGATTACTTCGATGTCTGTAATGTCCAATTCATAGCCAAACTTAGAACGTTCGTCTTCTTTGACAATACCTGTCACATAAACAGAAGTTTCTTGGCTCAAGCGTTTGATAACATCAAACTTCTCAAGTCCTACCTCTTCACCAAATTTTTCTACAAAGTTTGGTTTAAAGGCTACACCTTGGAAGAAGGCTGTTCCATCGCGCAATTGCAAGAAGGCGATTTTCCCTTTTCCTGATTTGTTAGCAACCCAAGCTCCAATCGTCACTTCTTGACCAACATGGTCTTTTACATCAATAATCGTTACACGTTTTGTCATTATTTTTCCTTTTCTTTTTCTTTTATTTTTCCATAAATGCTTTCAAGCGTTTAACTGCTTCTTTAAGCGTGTCTAAGTCTGTCGCATAGCTGAGGCGGACATTTTCTGGCGCTCCAAAGCCTGCTCCTGTTATGAGTGCCAAACCAACTTCCTCAAGAATAGCTGTTGTAAAGTCAGTCACATCCGTATAACCTTTCATCTCCATGGCTTTTTTAACATTTGGAAAGAGGTAGAAGGCTCCTTGTGGCTTAACGACTTCAAAACCAGGGACCTCACATAATAGCGGATAAATGGTATTGAGACGCTCCTCAAAAGCTTTACGCATGGTATCAACAGAATCCTGTGGTCCTGTTAAGGCTTCGATAGCCGCATATTGAGAAACAGATGTCAAATTTGAAGTTGTTTGTCCCGTCAATTTACTCATAGCTGCAATGATTTCAGGATCACCTACCGCATAACCTACCCGCCAACCCGTCATGGCATAAGCTTTTGATACACCGTTAATGACAATGGTTTGTTTGCGAATGGCTTCTGATAGACTTGAGATTGGAACAAATTCATTTCCATTATAAACAAGGCGACCGTATATATCATCAGCTAAAATCAGAATGTCATGCTCAACTGCCCAATTTCCGATAGCTAGTAATTCTTCACGAGTATAGATCATACCAGTCGGATTAGATGGTGAATTGAGAACCAAAACCTTTGTTTTATCTGTCCTAACTAGTTCTAGTTGATCCACTGTGACTTTAAAATCATTGTCTTCTTTAGCTTGAACAAAGACTGGAATCCCTTCTGCCATCTTGACCTGATCTCCATAACTAACCCAGTATGGAGTTGGAATAATAACCTCATCTAAAGGATTGATTACAGCCATAAAGAAAGTATAGAGGGAGAACTTGGCACCTGTAGCAAAGGTAACCTCGTTACTTGCGACAGAATAGCCATAGTAGCGCTCGAAGTAGGTATTCACCGCAGCTTTTAATTCTGGTAGGCCTGAAGCTACTGTATAGAAGGAAGCCTGTCCTTCTCTAATAGCTTTAACTGCTGCATCCTGAATATTTTCAGGAGTGTGAAAATCTGGTTGTCCCAAGGTCAAGAAAAGGACATCCTTACCTTGAGCTTTTAATTTTTTTGCTCTCGCATCACTAGCTAAAGTGACACTTTCTTCCATTTCTAAAACACGCTTGGATAGTTTCATAGGCCCTCCTTATTGACCAATGCTCCTGTTTCAAAATCTACTAGATAAAAATTAGAGCCTGACTTGACTTCCCAGATTGGCTTGTCTTGATAACGGCCAAAGGTAATCTTGTCAATCTCGCCTGCTCCTTTTTCCTTAGAAACCGCTTCTGCTTTTTCTTGTGAAACACCTTGATTTAGCTGATAAACGTAAATCTTATGGTCATCTTTACCAATCAGGACAGCAAGTGATTCTTGCTGTTTATTATGACCAAGAACACTGTAGTAAGATTCCAAGCCATTGTATAAATCAACCTGATCAGCCTGCTCTAATCCTGCATACTGCTGAGCTAATTTTTCTCCTTCACTTTTAGCTGCTTGATAGGGTTTCATGCCGAGAGAAACCAGATACAGAAAGGAAGCACTGATAACCACAAACAAAATCGTCATCCCTAGACCATACTGCCACAGTAGATTATTTTTTGCTTTTTTTTGTCTTTTTTTCACTCGTCTATTTTACCATCTATTGGGCTTTATTACAAGTGAATATAAGAATACTCTTCGAAAATCAAATTCAAACCACGTCAGCTTCGCCTTACCGTACTCCAGTACAACCTGCGGCTAGCTTCCTAGTTTGCTCTTTGATTTTCATTGAGTATAAGAAACCAATTCTATTTCTTCCTTCAAAGCAAACCAGAATCCAAAAAACAGTTCTTACTTTTCCAGTAGCAAGTGACTAAGTTTCAGCAATTTTATAATTTTCAAATAAACTCTGAGCAAATTTCTTGCAAGTCCTTTTGTTTTGTTGTAATATATTCCGTAACAACGAGAGACTTCTCGGAAATTTAAGAAAAAGGAGACACATCATGTCTAAAAAAGTATTATTTATCGTCGGATCACTACGTCAAGGTTCTTTCAACCACCAAATGGCTCTCGAAGCTGAGAAAGCACTTGCTGGTAAAGCGGAAGTTAGCTACCTCGATTATTCAGCCCTTCCTCTCTTTAGCCAAGATTTGGAAGTTCCAACACATCCAGCTGTAGCTGCTGCTCGTGAAGCGGTTCTCGCTGCGGATGCTATCTGGATCTTCTCTCCAGTCTACAACTTCTCTATCCCTGGTACAGTGAAAAACTTGCTTGACTGGCTATCTCGTGCCCTTGACTTATCTGATACACGTGGTGCTTCTGCCCTTCAAGACAAGTTTGTCACAGTATCATCTGTAGCTAATGCCGGTCACGATCAACTTTTCGCTATTTACAAGGACCTCTTGCCATTTATCCGTACGCAAATCGTTGGTGATTTCACTGCTGCACGTGTTAATGACTCTGCTTGGGCAGACGGAAAATTGGTTCTTGAAGAAACAGTCCTAAACTCACTTGAAAAACAAGCGGAAGACTTGGTCAATGCGATCTAGTCATCACTAATTAATACTCTTCGAAAATCTCTTCAAACCACGTCAGCTTTGCCTTGCCGTAGATATATGGTTACTGACTTCGTCAGTCTTATCTACAACCTCAAAGCAGTGCTTTGAGCAACCTGCTGCTAGCTTCCTAGATTGCTCTTTGATTTTCATTGAATATAAAACAGACAATCGAACAGACTTTTAGCCATAAAAAAGAACTAGAATTCTCACAAATGAGTGATTTTTCTAGTTCTTTTTGATTTACAAAGACTTTATGTAGGGAAAACTACTAATGATCAGATGAGATCATCTATTTAAGCTTCCTCTTCATCGTCTTTTTTCTTTTTAGCAAATAGCAAACCAAATGCGCCAAGAAGGGAGAGAGCTCCTAATGCACCTGTAGCAGGATCTTCTTTTGTACCAGTATTTGGCAATACTGCTTGCAGTTGAGAATCTGATGGATTAGTTTCTGACACTTCATTCTGCAATTGAGCAGGCACTGCAGCTGTTTGACTTGGTTGTCCAGTCGGTTGAGTAGCTGGCACCTCAGCAGGGGTAGCAATATCCGGTCTAGGATTTGTATCATCAGATGGTGTAACTGGTCTTTGTTGACCGTCACCTGTTGGTCTAACTGGACTCACTTTCCTGAAGATGTGAGTTACAACATCACCTTTAGTTTCTGTTCTTACAAATACATACCCTTCAATTTCACCATGTTCAAATGCTTCATTGGCTTCACCTAATACCTTTGGTGCTTTGGCATCCGCTGGTTTCAATTCTTTACCATTTTCATCAATCCATCTTGTCATAATTAGTTTGACTTTTGGACTTTCAATCGGATCTGGTAATTCACCATTTACTCCGCCATTGAACTCTGGTGCTTCATTCACTGGGGAATCTGGTGTGCTTACTCCTCCACTAAATTCTGGTACTTCTGGTTGTGTTTCTGGCTCTCCATTCACTCCACTGTTAAATTCTGGCACTTCATTCACTGGAGAATCTGGTGTGCTTACTCCTCCACTGAATTCTGGTGCTTCTTCTCGTGTTTCTGGTACACCTTTTGAATATGCAAATAACAATTCATCACGAGGTATGTTATGACTAACTTTTGTTTCTGGATCCGTGATTATTACATTACCTTTTGAATCAACAGTTACGTCTTTTCCAGGATTTGCTTTTTTCACGTTTTCCTTCACTTTATCTTGTTCTTCTTGCGTTAGATTCTCAGGATCTTTCACAGGTACTTTTTCTTTTGGAACTACTGGAGTAAAATCTTCTGGATTTACAGTAATTGTAACTTCAATATCTTCTGTACTCTTATCTGGATATGTTACCGTTACTACTCCTAGTTTATTTCCATGTTTAGAAGTATCTGGAATACGTCCATCTTTCCATTCAAATGTTGTACCTTCTGGTAAATCTTTAACATTATTCACGCTATCTTTTGCCAATGGTACTTGGTCATGTTCCACTGTTTGCGCTATTGCGGTTGGATTGTATTCATCATTTTGTG
>NZ_CAJJIB010000095.1:0-951 GCF_905187495.1 Streptococcus mitis
ATTTTTGCCAAACAGATAAGCGTTTCCGATTGATCAATCAAAAAAATCAAGGTCAAAGTGTAGCCAGAAATCATGGCGTAAAAGAATCCCTTGGTGAATATATCATGTTTGTCGATAGTGATGATGTCATTAAAGCAAATATACTAGACGTATTACTATCCTATATGAAGGCGGATGTGGATTTAGTAGAATGTAATCTTGTTCGCAATCAAGAAGAATTGCATAAAAATAAACCGATTCGAGTTATTTTCGAAGGTAATTCAACGGCAGCCATTATTAAATGTATAGCACTTAAAGAAGTGAATTATTCTCCATGTGCAAAATTATATAGAAGAGAAATTATTGAAAAAGTTCCATTTTTAGAAGGTGTTATTTACGAGGATGTTTATACAGGAATTAATTTTTTAAAAAATATTCGAAAAATGGTAGTTGTTGATTTAACTGGGTATTATTACCGATTTAGTCCGAATAGTACTATGACAACTTCTTTTAATGAGAAAAATTTAGATATTTTTAAAGTTGGAAATCAATTAATAGCATCATTCCAAGATGATGCATATTTATTACCGTACATTGGATACTTTATGTTTTATCTAGGGGTTAGTCATTATTACAGAGATGGCATTACGAAGAAGAGTCCTTGTGTTAGTTTGTATGAGAATTTTATAAAGGAGTCTGCTTTTATTGCGAAGCAATCTCAAGAAGTTGTTCGAAAATACCGTTTACTAAGAATGTATTTCATAGCGCCAAAATATTTTTTAACGATTACTCATCCAGTGTATCAGTTTCTGTATAAAGGATGGAGTAAATTTAGAAAGTTGATTCACAAAAGACAAATAAAGGAGCTTATGAACAAAAATGATTAGCATAATAGTTCCAGTTTATAATGTGGAAAATTATCTAGAAGAATGCTTAGAAAGTATTCGAAAGCAAACCTATCAAGATATAGAA
>NZ_CAJJIB010000096.1:0-77 GCF_905187495.1 Streptococcus mitis
ATTGATCAATCGGAAACGCTTATCTGTTTGGCAAAAATGCTCACAAATAGCTTGGGAGCCATCTGTTGAACCATCAT
>NZ_CAJJIB010000097.1:0-98 GCF_905187495.1 Streptococcus mitis
GTTTCAACTTTTGGTGTTTCAACCTTTGGTGTTTCAACCTTTGGTGTTTCAACTTTTGGCGTTTCAACCTTTGGTGTTTCAACTTTTGGTGTTTCAAC
>NZ_CAJJIB010000098.1:0-294 GCF_905187495.1 Streptococcus mitis
CAATCATGACCACCCGTCAAACGGGTGGTTTGTCCCAGGGCTATAAGCCCAAATTACCAGCCAGCGCCTAAAGACGCTGGCTTTCACTTTGTTCAAGCCTTATTGCTCTTGACTCGTCACTTGCCTCTCAAAGAGGCTTTAGTATTACTTACCACTATCCCTAAAGGGATCCTCATATTCTTTTACACTCAATTTACCTAGTGCTATATCATGCTTTACTCGTTCTCAAATTTTCATACTCGTGAAGAAATCATCCACTGGATAATTTCTTTAATCTTGGATATATTTCTTAAT
>NZ_CAJJIB010000099.1:0-224 GCF_905187495.1 Streptococcus mitis
GCCGAAGCCAAAGAAGCTTACGCAAGGAGAAAAATCGTAAAAATTCTAGAATTTGATACAGTGTTGTTAAAAAACGGTCAAACGGCGACAATTGTCGAAAAGTTAAGTGAAGATACTTTTATTGCTGACATAGGAGATTCCCCGAAAGACTGGGATACCATAACAATTACAATCAATGATATTGAAAAAGTAGTGTATTGAAATAGCTAATATATTTGTATAGT
>NZ_CAJJIB010000100.1:0-88 GCF_905187495.1 Streptococcus mitis
CTTTCTCTTCAGCAGTCAAATCGTTATTGGCATCAATCACATCGTTCTTAGCTTTCAATGCGTCATCGATGGCTTGTTTTGCAGCCGG
>NZ_CAJJIB010000101.1:0-77 GCF_905187495.1 Streptococcus mitis
CGTCAACGTCGCCTTGCCGTACTCAAGTACAGCCTGCGCCTAGTTTCCTAGTTTGCTCTTTGATTTTCATTGAGTAT
>NZ_CAJJIB010000102.1:0-1031 GCF_905187495.1 Streptococcus mitis
ACTAAAATGAATTCCCTGATTATCTGCCACAATCATGGCTTTTGCCAAGGTATTGCGAATAGCTATATCATGGATATTGTGAAGATTAAAGGCCGTGTAATCCGCCTTCCTCAGCTTTTCATTTGTCTTTAGAAAGACATCTTGATAAATGGTAGACACCTCAGCCATGTCTTGATTCGCTATGGCAGGCTCCATGCTGGCGACAATCCCTGCAAAATCATGACGGAAACCTCGAACTTCATCATAGAGATGACCCAGCTTATCCACCATCCCTTGCAAGGAACGATTTTCATCTTCCTGTCTCTGAATGGTCTGCTCATCACGATAAACCTGTTCCAAATGCTTGATGTAAAAGAGCCAAGAGAAAAAGAGAATGAAAATCAGGAGAGAAATGGTCGTATCAAAACGAACGTAGAAAGAACTATTTCTATTGGTCATAAACGAAGAGAATATCCTAAATCCAGTCAGAGGTAGGATAATGAAAAAACTCTTACGATAGTGGGTTTTGAAAGCATCTGAAAAGAATAAATCCAAATCTAAAGACCAACGTTTCATCATAACTACTGTTAGTACGATAGCTAATAGGGAAAAAGAAGAGTTAACAATCCCATTTCCTACTTCCGATAGCATATCTATATCTAACATCCGAATATAGAACAATACCAATAAATAGCGAATACTCTGATAAAAACTAAAAAGATAGAGCGAAAGAAATAAAGACTCCCCCTTTTTCTTCCCTTTCATATAGAAAATAAGGTAAAAAAAGATTAAAACTTCCAAATACATAATTTCAAAAAAAGTTTTACCAGCTATTGCTTGCATCATTAGTAAATAGACTACGTATCTCTTTTTACGAAATTCCGGTGTAATTTGGTAACCTAGATAGATTGGAGGAACTATAATGGAGACTATCAACAATAAAGCAAATAGAGTCTCCTTAATAAAAGTCAAAATCATACTATCCAATCACGCTCTCCATCAATCTCTAAATCCAATAAATAGAGCTGATAATGGTCAAAATACTGAGAATA
>NZ_CAJJIB010000103.1:0-112 GCF_905187495.1 Streptococcus mitis
CCTTGCAAGGAACGATTTTCATCTTCCTGTCTCTGAATGGTCTGCTCATCACGATAAACCTGTTCCAAATGCTTGATGTAAAAGAGCCAAGAGAAAAAGAGAATGAAAATCA
>NZ_CAJJIB010000104.1:0-748 GCF_905187495.1 Streptococcus mitis
ATCGGGAAGACAGGATTCGAACCTGCGACACCTTGGTCCCAAACCAAGTACTCTACCAAGCTGAGCTACTTCCCGAGTTAAATAGAAAAATGCACCCTAGAGGAGTCGAACCTCTAACCGCCTGATTCGTAGTCAGGTACTCTATCCAGTTGAGCTAAGGGTGCTCATTAGTTTATGCCGAGGACCGGAATCGAACCGGTACGATCGTTACCAATCGCAGGATTTTAAGTCCTGTGCGTCTGCCAGTTCCGCCACCCCGGCCTCTCTAAGCGAACGACGGGATTCGAACCCGCGACCCCCACCTTGGCAAGGTGGTGTTCTACCACTGAACTACGTTCGCACTGTTTTCTTCTATCTAAAAATGCCGGCTACATGACTTGAACACGCGACCCTCTGATTACAAATCAGATGCTCTACCAACTGAGCTAAGCCGGCTCATTTATTATATCTTAATGCGGGTTAAGGGACTTGAACCCCCACGCCGTTAAGCGCCAGATCCTAAATCTGGTGCGTCTGCCAATTCCGCCAAACCCGCATATATGACCCGTACTGGGCTCGAACCAGTGACCCATTGATTAAAAGTCAATTGCTCTACCAACTGAGCTAACGAGTCTAAAATAACTTCCGTTATTCTAACGGTCCCGACGGGAATCGAACCCGCGATCTTCGCCGTGACAGGGCGACGTGATAACCGCTACACTACGGGACCTATGGGAGTTAACGGGATCGAACCGCTGACCCTCTGCTT
>NZ_CAJJIB010000105.1:0-112 GCF_905187495.1 Streptococcus mitis
ATGGGAGTTAACGGGATCGAACCGCTGACCCTCTGCTTGTAAGGCAGATGCTCTCCCAGCTGAGCTAAACTCCCTAGAGCTAAGCGACTTCCATATCTCACAGGGGGCAACC
>NZ_CAJJIB010000106.1:0-110 GCF_905187495.1 Streptococcus mitis
TTGTAAAGTGAACATATGTCCATCCTTGCTGAGAATATAGCCTGTTCCATCACTAGAATTTACAACTCTATCAGAGGCCATTGCACCTGATTGTTCAAAATAATACCAAT
>NZ_CAJJIB010000107.1:0-111 GCF_905187495.1 Streptococcus mitis
TTGCGCTATTGCGGTTGGATTGTATTCATCATTTTGTGGAGTTACGTTTACCGTTACCATCACTTCTTCCGTACTATGGTCTGGATAGGTGATTAATACTTTGCCTGTCTT
>NZ_CAJJIB010000108.1:0-167 GCF_905187495.1 Streptococcus mitis
GTCTGGATAGGTGATTAATACTTTGCCTGTCTTACTTCCTGGTTTACTTGTGTCTGGTTGTTCGGACCAGCTATAGTTTGTTCCTTTTGGTAAGTCATTTGTATTAATACTTTTCTCTGGATCTGGTACTTCGTTATGACGTACAGTTTGGTTCGGTTCTTTTGCGG
>NZ_CAJJIB010000109.1:0-138 GCF_905187495.1 Streptococcus mitis
TTCGTTATGACGTACAGTTTGGTTCGGTTCTTTTGCGGATGGGCTGAAGGTATCCTTTTGTTCCTTAACTATAACTGGTACTTCGACTTCATCTTCCGTTCCATCTGGATAATGAACTAACGCTACTCCTGGATGACT
>NZ_CAJJIB010000110.1:0-98 GCF_905187495.1 Streptococcus mitis
CCATCTGGATAATGAACTAACGCTACTCCTGGATGACTTCCTGGTGTACTTACATCTGGCCTTGTCTTCCATGTGACTGTTGTTCCATCTGGTAAGCC
>NZ_CAJJIB010000111.1:0-109 GCF_905187495.1 Streptococcus mitis
GTTGTTCCATCTGGTAAGCCGGTTTTGTTTACACTTGTTTCTGGATCTGGTACGTGTCCATTGTCCACTTCTTGCGCTATTGCGGTTGGATTGTATTCATCATTTTGTG
>NZ_CAJJIB010000112.1:0-77 GCF_905187495.1 Streptococcus mitis
AAAGGCGGTGTCTTAACCCCTTGACCAACGGACCGGAGTTGTTATTTTCAACTCTTACTATTATACAGACTTTTTCT
>NZ_CAJJIB010000113.1:0-488 GCF_905187495.1 Streptococcus mitis
AAAGGTGAACAAACTGGTAAAGTTGTTGCTGGAGAAACGAAAGAAGTAACCTACGTTTATAAAGAAGTTACTGGAGACGTAGTCGTTCACTATGTTGACAAAGAAGGTAACACAATCGCAGCTGACAAAGATGACCTTAAAGGTGCATCTCTAAGCGAAAAATATGACACTGCTGTTGATAACAAACCAGAAAAAATCACTGCAGAAGATGGAACTGTTTACTACATTACAAAAGCTGGTCTTAAAGATGGTTCTAAACCAGAAACTGGAAATGTAGTGGAAGGTAAAACAGATGTAACTTACGTTTACGAAAAAGCTGGATCAGTCATCGTTAATTACCAAACAGAAGACGGTACTCCATTAGTAGGAACTGCAGACGGTAAAGATGTAGCTTCAGGTGCAAAAGACACTGACAATGGAAAACCAGGTTCTGAATACAATACTGCAGATAACGGATTGAAACCAAACCGCATCACAACTGCAGAAGG
>NZ_CAJJIB010000114.1:0-344 GCF_905187495.1 Streptococcus mitis
GATACAGCAGACCACAAAAAAGCTGAAATCACTAAAGACGGTGTTAAATATTACTTAACAGCTAAAGAGCTTAAAGATGATTCTAAACCAGCAACAGGTGATGTTGTTGAAGGAACAACTACAGTAACTTACGTTTACGAAAAAGCAGGACAAGTAGTAGTTAACTACCAAACAGAAGACGGAACTCCATTAGTAGGTGTTGATGCAGCAGGTGCGAATGTAGCTTCAGGTGCAAAAGACACTGTAGACGGAAGACCAGGATCAGCATATGACACTTCTGATAACGGAATGAAACCAAACCGTATTACAACTGCAGAAGGAAAAGTATACGAACTAGTACCAAC
>NZ_CAJJIB010000115.1:0-216 GCF_905187495.1 Streptococcus mitis
TAGCTTCAGTAAATCCAACAGCGCAAGCGAAGCCAGCGGCAAAACAAGCTATCGATGATGCATTGAAAGCTAAGACCGACGCAATTGATGCCAATAACGATTTAACAGCAGAAGAAAAAGCCAAAGCTAAGGAAGACGCAAAAGCGAAAGCTGACGCAGCTAAGCAAGCCATCGACAACGCAACAACAAACGATGTAGTAACTCAAGCTAAAAACG
>NZ_CAJJIB010000116.1:0-77 GCF_905187495.1 Streptococcus mitis
ATGTAGTAACTCAAGCTAAAAACGATGGGGCAGCAAGTATAGCTTCAGTAAATCCAACAGCGCAAGCGAAGCCAGCG
>NZ_CAJJIB010000117.1:0-98 GCF_905187495.1 Streptococcus mitis
TTATACTCTTCGAAAATCAAATTCAAACCACGTCAGCTCTATCTGCAACCTCAAAACAGCGTTTTGAGCAACCTGCGGCTAGCTTCCTAGTTTGCTCT
>NZ_CAJJIB010000118.1:0-77 GCF_905187495.1 Streptococcus mitis
ACTTTGCCGTTCAAGATGTCTTTACCGTCGCGTCCATCACGTCCGTCACGACCTGCTGCGCCATCACGTCCATCGCG
>NZ_CAJJIB010000119.1:0-91 GCF_905187495.1 Streptococcus mitis
CGTTTGTTGTTGCATTATCGATTGCAGTCTTAGCTGCATCAGCTTTCGCTTTCGCGTCTTCCTTAGCTTGGGCTTTCTCTTCAGCAGTCAA
>NZ_CAJJIB010000120.1:0-101 GCF_905187495.1 Streptococcus mitis
TTGGCATCAATCGCATCATTCTTAGCTTTCAATGCGTCATCGATGACTTGTTTTGCAGCCGGTTTAGCTGTTGGCGTTGGAGTTACCGAATCTACTGATGT
>NZ_CAJJIB010000121.1:0-84 GCF_905187495.1 Streptococcus mitis
TCCATTGGTACGTCTGGGTTACCTGGTGTGAATGTTGGTTTACCGTTTTGTTCTTTACCTTGGATGTCTGTTGTTTCAGCTGGG
>NZ_CAJJIB010000122.1:0-113 GCF_905187495.1 Streptococcus mitis
TCTTTACCTTGGATGTCTGTTGTTTCAGCTGGGTCTGCAGTTGGGGTTACCGGAGTCACGTTTGGTGTATATTTAGCTGTTACCGGGGTACCATTCTTATCTACACGTTTAAC
>NZ_CAJJIB010000123.1:0-119 GCF_905187495.1 Streptococcus mitis
GTTACCGGGGTACCGTTCTTATCTACACGTTTAACTGTTACTCCTGTTCCTTTACCTGTGAATGTTTTCTCAGGTACGAATGTTACTGTTCCATCTGGTGCAACTGTGTATGTTCCTTC
>NZ_CAJJIB010000124.1:0-131 GCF_905187495.1 Streptococcus mitis
GTTACTGTTCCATCTGGTGCAACTGTGTATGTTCCTTCTCCTGGAATTGTCTTAGTTGTTAATCCATCTTCGAAGGTTGCTGGTACTTCATCGTCCATTGGTACGTCTGGGTTACCTGGTGTGAATGTTGG
>NZ_CAJJIB010000125.1:0-424 GCF_905187495.1 Streptococcus mitis
CCAAACTTGTACTTGAGATTGGCGTGTTTGTCAAACATCATGCGTGCACTTTTTCCTTTTAAATAACCCATGAAACTCGAAACACTTATCCTGGGTGGAATACTTACTAACATGTGTACATGGTCTGGCATTAAGTGACCCTCGATAATTTCAACTCCTTTATAACAACACAAACGATGAAATATTTCGCCTAAACTACTTCGATATTGATTATAGATGACTTTTCGTCTATACTTAGGGGTGAACACAATGTGATAGAACAGTGCCACTTTGTGTGCGATAAACTATGAGCCTTTTGTGCCATATTTTTCTCCTTTCGCTTTACAATTGGCTTGAACACCTTTATTGTATCGCGTTTGGAGTTTTTGGGGTATAACCTTCGACGCACACCCGCATAGCGGGTGGTTTTTTTGTCTCGCACCTA
>NZ_CAJJIB010000126.1:0-77 GCF_905187495.1 Streptococcus mitis
CACGTCAGCTTCGCCTTGCCGTACTCAAGTACAGCCTGTGGCTAGCTTTCTAGTTTGCTCTTTGATTTTCATTGAGT
>NZ_CAJJIB010000127.1:0-77 GCF_905187495.1 Streptococcus mitis
ACCGAATCTACTGATGTTGCCCCAGCGTTTTTAGCTTGCGTTACTGCATCGTTTGTTGTTGCATTATCGATTGCTTG
>NZ_CAJJIB010000128.1:0-122 GCF_905187495.1 Streptococcus mitis
GAGTGGATTTACGATAAAAACTATAGTTCATACTATTATCTAACATCAGAAGGTAGCTATGCGCGTAACACTTGGGTAGGTAGCTATTACCTCAAATCAAATGGTAAAATGGCTAAGAGCGA
>NZ_CAJJIB010000129.1:0-185 GCF_905187495.1 Streptococcus mitis
CCAATGGATGATGAAGTACCAGCAACCTTCGAAGATGGTTCAACAGAAAAAGTCATCCCAGGTGAAGGAACATACACAGTAGCACCAGACGGCACAGTAACGTTCACACCAGAGAAGACATTCACAGGTAAAGGAACAGGCGTAACGGTTAAACGTGTAGATAAGAATGGTACCCCAGTAACAGC
>NZ_CAJJIB010000130.1:0-128 GCF_905187495.1 Streptococcus mitis
AAGCAGAGGGTCAGCGGTTCGATCCCGTTAACTCCCATTTAAGCGGGTGTAGTTTAGTGGTAAAACTACAGCCTTCCAAGCTGTTGTCGCGAGTTCGATTCTCGTCACCCGCTTTGAACTTTGTTCAA
>NZ_CAJJIB010000131.1:0-81 GCF_905187495.1 Streptococcus mitis
GAGTTCGATTCTCGTCACCCGCTTTGAACTTTGTTCAAATTACATTACCAAGTTTTTAACTTGGGCGCGTAGCTCAGGTGG
>NZ_CAJJIB010000132.1:0-77 GCF_905187495.1 Streptococcus mitis
AGCCAAGCAGACCAACTGCTGGACTATAAGAGCTGGTCTGAGGAGGACAGGAAGATGTTTAGTCAACTACGTATGCG
>NZ_CAJJIB010000133.1:0-91 GCF_905187495.1 Streptococcus mitis
TAATTAAATAATAAAGACATTTGGGGTGCTTTAGGCTGAGATGATACCCATTGAACCTGATACAGTTAAGACTGGCGAAGGGAAATGTGAA
>NZ_CAJJIB010000134.1:0-87 GCF_905187495.1 Streptococcus mitis
TGGATGACTGCCTGGTGTATTCACAACTGGTGTTTCTTTCCATGTGACGGTTGTTCCATCTGGTAAGCCGGTTTTGTTTACACTTGT
>NZ_CAJJIB010000135.1:0-167 GCF_905187495.1 Streptococcus mitis
AAGAAACACCAGTTGTGAATACACCAGGCAGTCATCCAAGTGTAGCCTTAGTCCACTATCCTGACGGAACAGTCGATGAAGTCACAGTACCAATTACAGTCAAAGAACAAAAAGAAACGTTTAACCCAACGGCAAAAGAACCGAACCAAACTGTACGTCATAACGAA
>NZ_CAJJIB010000136.1:0-83 GCF_905187495.1 Streptococcus mitis
AGGTTGTAGATAAGACTGACGAAGTCAGTTACATATATCTACGGTAAGGCGACGTTGACGCGGTTTGAAGAGATTTTCGAAGA
>NZ_CAJJIB010000137.1:0-80 GCF_905187495.1 Streptococcus mitis
TATTCAACACGGGAATACCGTGAGAAATTATACGATGACCTTCATGTTCGATTGAGAGATACAGCGATTTTGATGTGTGC
>NZ_CAJJIB010000138.1:0-147 GCF_905187495.1 Streptococcus mitis
ACAAATCAAAGTACCAGAAGGAGCAACTACTAAGGTAGGAGATCTTCCAGACTTAACAACGCCAGGTAAGAAAGATCCAGTGAAGGTAACAGTAACATTACCAAATGGTAAAGTAGTGACAGTAGACGTACCAGTAACAGTAACACC
>NZ_CAJJIB010000139.1:0-80 GCF_905187495.1 Streptococcus mitis
AATACTCTTCGAAAATCTCTTCAAACCACGTCAGCTTCATCCACAACCTCAAAGCAGTGCTTTGAGCAACCTGCGGCTAG
>NZ_CAJJIB010000140.1:0-81 GCF_905187495.1 Streptococcus mitis
TCAAATTCAAACCACGTCAGCTTCGCCTTGCCGTACTCCAGTACAACCTGCGGCTAGCTTCCTAGTTTGCTCTTTGATTTT
>NZ_CAJJIB010000141.1:0-77 GCF_905187495.1 Streptococcus mitis
GATGACGCATTGAAAGCTAAGAACGACGCGATTGATGCGAACAATGACTTAACAGACGAAGAAAAAACTGCGGCGAA
>NZ_CAJJIB010000142.1:0-107 GCF_905187495.1 Streptococcus mitis
GACGCAGCGAAACAAGCGATCGACAACGCAACAACAAACGAGGGAGTAGACCAAGCTAAGGCTAACGGAACAACAGAAGTAAACAATGTCACTCCAACACCAGTAGC
>NZ_CAJJIB010000143.1:0-77 GCF_905187495.1 Streptococcus mitis
ATGATGGTTCAACAGATAGTTCCCAAGCTATTTGTGAGTATTTTTGCCAAACAGATAAGCGTTTCCGATTGATCAAT
>NZ_CAJJIB010000144.1:0-77 GCF_905187495.1 Streptococcus mitis
AGCCAAGCAGACCAACTGCTGGACTATAAGAGCTGGTCCGAGGAGGACAGGAAAATGTTTAGTCAACTACGTATGCG
>NZ_CAJJIB010000145.1:0-181 GCF_905187495.1 Streptococcus mitis
GGAAGTCTAAGTCGTACACCTGGGTCTTCTAGATAAAGATCATTGCCAACTTTTTTGATTTCTGATCTAGTTGTCATCTCTGGAAGTGGTAATACTCTACGACCATCTGCTCCAAAGTAATATCGACCTGGTAGATTTTGGAAATTACGAATAACAGCTTTAGGATCAATTTCTTGTCCTT
>NZ_CAJJIB010000146.1:0-77 GCF_905187495.1 Streptococcus mitis
ATGCAGTAACTCAAGCTAAAAACGATGGGGCAGCAAGTGTAGCTTCAGTAAATCCAACAGCGCAAGCGAAGCCAGCG
>NZ_CAJJIB010000147.1:0-77 GCF_905187495.1 Streptococcus mitis
GAAAAAACTGCGGCGAAAGCTGATGCAAAAGCCAAAGCTGACGCAGCGAAACAAGCGATCGACAACGCAACAACAAA
>NZ_CAJJIB010000148.1:0-84736 GCF_905187495.1 Streptococcus mitis
GACGCAGCGAAACAAGCGATCGACAACGCAACAACAAATGCAGCGGTAGAACAAGCTAAAAATGATGGAGCAACATCAGTAGATTCGGTGACTCCAACGCCGGTAGCCAAACCAGCAGCGAAACAAGCCATCGATGACGCATTGAAAGCTAAGAATGACGCGATTGATGCGAACAATGACTTAACAGACGAAGAAAAAACTGCGGCGAAAGCTGATGCAAAAGCCAAATCTGACGCAGCGAAGCAAGCAATCGACAAGGCGACAACAAATGATGCAGTAACGCAAGCTAAAAACGACGGAGCAACATCAGTAGATTCGGTGACTCCAACTCCGGTAGCCAAACCAGCAGCTAAGAAAGCCATCGATGACGCATTGAAAGCTAAGAATGACGCGATTGATGCGAACAATGACTTAACAGACGAAGAAAAAACTGCGGCGAAAGCTGATGCAAAAGCCAAAGCCGACGCAGCGAAACAAGCGATCGACAACGCAACAACAAACGAGGGAGTAGACCAAGCTAAGGCTAACGGAACAACAGAAGTAAACAATGTCACTCCAACACCAGTAGCGAAGCCAGCGGCTAAGAAAGCAGTAGAAGACGCGTTAGCTGAAAAGATTAAAGAAATCGAAGCCAACAACGATTTGACTGCTGAAGAAAAAGTCAAAGCCAAGGAAGACGCGAAAGCCAAAGCAGACGCAGCGAAGACTGCAATCGACAACGCAACAACAAACGAGGGAGTAGACCAAGCTAAGGCTAACGGAACAACAGAAGTAAACAATGTGAATCCAACTCCGGTAGCAAAACCAGCAGCTAAGAAAGCAATCGACGATGCATTGAAAGCTAAGAATGACGCGATCGACGCAAATAACGACTTAACAGACGAAGAAAAAACTGCGGCTAAGGCAGATGCAAAAGCAAAAGCCGACGCAGCAAAACAAGCGATCGACAAGGCAACAACAAACGAGGGAGTAGACCAAGCTAAGGCTAACGGAACAACAGAAGTAAACAATGTCACTCCAACACCAGTAGCTAAGCCAGCAGCTAAGAAAGCGATAGAAGATGCGCTTAAAGCCAAAGAAGCAGAGATCGATACTCGAGATGATCTGACAGCTGAGGAAAAAATAGCAGCTAAAGAAGAAGCTAGGGCTAAAGCAGAAGCGGCAAAACAAGCAGTTGATAAAGCGGCAACAAATGCTGACGTTGAAAATTCAAAAACTATTGGGGTAGCAGATGTAAACTCATTGAATCCAGTAGCGGTTAAGAAACCAGAGGCTAAAAAAGCTGTAGATGAAGCACTAAAGGCAAAAGAAGCAGAAATTGATGCGAATAATGACTTAACAGCAGAAGAAAAATTAGCAGCTAAGGAGGAAGCTAAAGCTAAAGCCGATGCAGCTAAGAAAGCAATCGATGAAGCTGATACAGATATTAAGGTTGATGTAAATAGTATATCTGGTTTAAGTGATGTAAATTCATTTAGTCCAGAACCAGTTAAGAAATCAGAGGCTAAAAAAGCAATTGATGCAGCTCTAGAGAAGAAAATAGAAGAAATCGATGCTCGAGATGATTTAACAACTGAAGAGAAAACTGCAGCAAAAGCTGAAGTAGAAAATAAAGCTAATGAGGCAAAAGACGCAATCGATGCAGCAGATACAGACATTAAAGTAGATGTAAATAGTGTATCTGGTTTAAGTGATGTGAACTCGTTTAGTCCAGAAGCAGCTAAAAAACCAGCAGCCAAACAGGCAATAGATGATGCATTAAAAGCAAAAGAAGATGCAATAGATGCGAATGATGATTTAACAGCTGAAGAAAAAACTAAAGCCAAAGCAGAAGCTAAGGCAAAAGCTGATGCAGCGAAAGAAGCAATCGACAATGCGACAACAAACGCAGAAGTGGAACAAGCTAAGACTGCAGGAACGGCATCAGTAGCTTCAGTGACTCCAAAGCCAGTGGCAAAACCGACTGCGAAGCAAGCCATCGACGACGCGCTTAAAGCTAAGAACGACGTGATTGACTCTCGTACAGACTTGACAGATGAAGAGAAAGCTGCGGCTAAGTCAGAAGCAAAAGCTAAGGCCAACGCAGCAAAAGCAGCCATCGATAATGCAACAACAAATGCGGAAGTAGACCGAGCTAAGGTGACTGGAATAACAGAAGTAAAAGCAGTAGATCCACAACCAGAAGCGAAGCCAGAAGCTAAGAAAGCCATCGATGATGCCTTAAAAGCTAAGACTGATGAAATAGACTCTCGTACAGACTTGACAGATGAAGAGAAAGCTGCGGCGAAAGCAGACGCTAAAGCGAAAGCTGATGCAGCGAAGACTGCAATCGACAACGCAACAACAAACGATGCAGTAACTCAAGCTAAAAACGATGGGGCAGCAAGTATAGCTTCAGTAAATCCAACAGCGCAAGCGAAGCCAGCGGCAAAACAAGCTATCGATGATGCATTGAAAGCTAAGACCGACGCAATTGATGCCAATAACGATTTAACAGCAGAAGAAAAAGCCAAAGCTAAGGAAGACGCAAAAGCGAAAGCTGACGCAGCTAAGCAAGCCATCGACAACGCAACAACAAACGATGTAGTAACTCAAGCTAAAAACGATGGGGCAGCAAGTATAGCTTCAGTTACTCCAGCAGCAGTAGTGAAGACAGCAGCTAAGCAATCCATCGACGAAGCTCTGAAAGCTAAGAATGATGAAATCGACGCTCGTACAGACCTAACAGATGAAGAGAAAGCTGCTGCTAAGTCAGAAGCAAAAGCTAAGGCTGACGCAGCAAAAGAAGCCATCGACAAAGCAACAACGAATGCAGCAGTCGACCAAGCTAAAACTAACGGAACTTTAGAAGTCACTTCAGTAAATCCAGAAGCAGTAGCGAAGACAGAAGCTAAGCAAGCCATCGACGATGCTTTGAAAGCTAAGACTGCCGAAATTGATGCTCGTACAGACTTAACAGATGAAGAGAAAACTGCAGCCAAAGCAGATGCAAAAGCCAAAGCTGACGCAGCAAAATCAGCCATAGATAAAGCAACAACGAATGCAGAAGTCTACCAATCTAAGTCAACTGGAATCACAGCAGTGACTTCAGTAAACCCAGAGGCAGTAGCGAAGACAGAAGCTAAGCAAGCCATCGACGAAGCTCTGAAAGCTAAGAATGATGAGATTGATTCTCGTACAGACTTAACAGATGAAGAGAAAGCTGCTGATAAGTCAGAAGCAAAAGCTAAGGCTGACGCAGCAAAAGCAGCCATCGATAATGCAACAACAAATGCGGAAGTAGACCAAGCTAAGGTGACTGGAACAATGTCAGTAGCTTCAGTGGCTCCAACGCCAGTGGCAAAACCGACTGCGAAGCAAGCAATCGACGATGCCCTAAAAGCTAAGAACGATGAGATTGATGCTCGCACAGACTTAACAGACGAAGAGAAAACCGCGGCTAAGGCTGAAGCGAAAGCCAAAGCTGATGCAGCAAAAGCAGCCATCGATAATGCCACAACCAACTCAGAAGTAGACCAAGCTAAGTCAACTGGTATTGAAGAAGTAAACTCAGTCAATCCGATCGCACAAATTAGACCGGCAGTTGGAGCAAGTGCTGGAGTTCATATAAACTCAGCTAATCCAACTTCTAAAGAAAAACTACAGGAAAAACAAGCAATAGACCAAGTATTGAAAACTGATGAAGCCAAAGCTAAAGTGAAAGATAGTGTAGCATCTACTATCTCACAACTTGAAAATGAGAATCAGCAAGTAGCTACTAATCAGCGTGTAGTGGCTAGAGAATTGCCAAATACAGGTACAACAGAATCCATAACAGCAATTGTTGCAGCAACAGCTAGTGCGATACTTGGTTTTGGTCTTATTGCTCGTCGTCGAAAAGAAGATGAAGAAGACAAATTAGAAAATCAGTAACGATTTCTAACAGTTGCAACTCCTTTTTTGAGACTAAGTAGATAATATTATTCTTAAAACTCTCCTAGAGCAAAATAGCTACTAGGAGAGTTTTTTCTCTAATCAGAAGATACGTGACGGGACTAAAAACAATCTCATCTGCTTTGCGGATGAGGGTTTTCTTATTTTGTGCTATACTTAAGATATGCATAGAAAAACAGTGATTGATTTTAAGGCTTTGGGGGAGAGATACACCTTTACCCAACCGATTAAAGAGTTGAAAACGAGAAATGTAGCAGAAGTGGCAGACTTGTTGGTACAAGTGGAAAGCTACCAAGAGCAGGGCTATTATGTGGTGGGCTATGTCAGCTATGAGGCTGCACCTGCTTTTGAGGAGAAATTAGCAGTTCATAAAGCTCCATTACTGGCAGAGTACCTACTATATTTTACCGTTCATGATAGGGTAGAAACATCCCCTATTCCTCTGACTTATGATGAGGTTGATTTGCCTTCAAACTGGAAGGAAGTAACATCTGCATCAGACTATGAAAAGGCTATTGCACAGATACATCATCATTTGCGTCAGGGGGACACCTACCAGGTAAATTACACTGTCCAACTCAAACAAAAGTTAAGTGCTAATCCTTTTGCCATCTACAATCGTATGGTGGTAGAGCAGGAGGCGGGCTACAATGCCTATGTGGAACATGATGATATGGCAGTGATTTCCATGAGCCCAGAGCTCTTTTTTGAGCAAAATGACCGCGAGTTGACTACGCGACCAATGAAGGGAACGACTCAGCGTGGAGTGACTGACCAAGAAGATCTTAAACAGGCCAGCTGGTTGGAACAAGACCCAAAAAATCGCTCTGAAAATATGATGATTGTGGATCTTTTGCGCAATGATATGAACCGTATTTCTGAAGTTGGAAGTGAGCACGTGGAGCGTCTGTGCCAAGTAGAGCAGTATTCAACCGTTTGGCAGATGACTTCGACCATCAAGAGTCAGTTGCGAGAGGATGTTGACCTTGTTGAAATCTTTCGCTCACTCTTTCCATGTGGATCCATCACAGGAGCTCCTAAAATTGCGACTATGGAGATTATAAAGGACTTGGAGCCACAACCGCGTGGAGTCTACTGTGGAACGATTGGTTTCTTGCTTCCAAATGGACGACGGATTTTTAATGTTGCTATTCGGACTATTCAACTGCATCAAGGGAAAGCCATCTATGGAGTTGGAGGAGGGATTACTTGGGATAGCACTTGGGAATCTGAATACCGAGAGGTTCATCAAAAGGCAGCTGTTCTCTATCGTAAACAAGCTCGTTTCAAACTGATTACTACTGGAAAAATTAGCCAGAAGAACCTGTTGTTTGAAGAACAACATTTGGAAAGACTGAGAAAAGCTAGTCGATATTTTGCTTTTCCTTTTGATCCAGAAGTCTTGAAACAAAAGATAGAGAAGGAGTGTCAGACTTGTGATGCTAATCAAGATTACCGCTTGCGAATCAGCCTTAGCAAGTCTGGAGATATAGAAGTCAATCGTCAAGTATTGGAACCTCTCAGCCCAACCTTTTGCCATGCCCAACTCTGCCTTCAGGAAGCGGATCTACAGCAAACATTTACTTACTTTAAAACCACTAACAGACCGCATTTGAGTCTAGGGGAACAAGAGAAGATATACCACAATAAGTCAGGAGAGCTACTTGAAACCTCGATTGGAAATTTGGTTCTGAAAATTTCTGGGAAACTCTATACACCGCCTATCCGGCTTGGAATCTTGCCAGGAATTTACCGTCAGCATTTGCTAGAAACAGGACAGGTAGAAGAGAAAGTCTTGACTTTAAAAGACTTAGCCCGAGCTGAGGCTATTTACGGCTGTAATGCCGTGAGGGGCTTGTATGAGTTAATCCTTTAGGAGAATTAGATGAAACTGATATTTTTACACGGGTTAGGGCAGTCAGCAGAGAGTTGGAAAGAAGTTCGGAATCTACTGACAGATTATCCTTCTGAGGCTATTGAGTTATTTCCTTCTGGAGTTAGCAACTATCAACAAGCTAAAGAGCGAGTTTATCAGCATCTAGCTCAAGAGACAGAACCTTTTGTTTTGGTTGGATTGTCCTTAGGTGCTGCCCTGGCACTAGAACTTTCCAGTTACGATTTACCAAATCTCCGAGCTTTGGTTCTATCAGGGTGTCCACTTAAACTGTCTGGTAATATCCTATTTTATCTTCAGTTGATGATTTTTAAACTACTTCCCCAAAAAGTATTTGAAAAACAGGGAGCAGACAAGGCTTTTATGGTCGGAGTTTCTGAGGAATTGAAGACACTTGATTTAACTGATATATCAAGAACTTGTCCTTATCCAACCTTACTAATTTGTGGCAGCAAAGATAAACCGAATCTTAGTTCTATGAGAAGTCTTCATAAACTAATATCAGAATCTCAATTTCAGATTATACCAGATGGACCTCATGTCTTGAATAAGGCTAAACCAAAAGAGTTTGTAGAAAATACCAGAAGTTTCCTTGAATTGCTGAAATAAGTTTGATAAAATAATAGTGAAATCGATATCATAATTATGGGAGAAAAAGATGAACAAACGTCTATTTTTAAAAATGAGTCTGGCTACCTTACCAGTTTTAGCCTTGTTTTCACAACCTGTGTTAGCAGAAGAAAACATTCATTTTTCTAGCTGTAAGGAAGCTTGGGCGAATGGATACTCGGATATTCACGAGGGAGAGCCTGGTTATTCTGCCAAGTTAGACCGCGATCATGATGGTGTGGCTTGCGAATTGAAAAATGCTCCTAAGGGTGCTTTTAAAGCAAAACAAGCGGCTACAACTCAAACTGATACAACTTCATCCACAGCAAGTGGTTGGGTTAAGCAGGACGGCGCTTGGTATTACTTTGATGGAAATGGAAATCCAGTGAAAAATGCTTGGCAGGGAAGCTATTACCTGAAAGCTGATGGTCAAATGGCACAGAGTGAATGGATTTATGACTCTTCTTATCAAGCTTGGTATTATTTGAAATCAGATGGTTCTTATGCAAAAAATGCATGGCAAGGAGCTTATTACCTTAAATCAAACGGTAAAATGGCACAAGGTGAGTGGGTTTATGACTCTTCTTACCAAGCCTGGTATTACTTGAAATCAGATGGTTCTTATGCTCGCAATGCATGGCAAGGAAACTACTATTTGAAATCAGATGGTAAAATGGCTAAAAATGAGCGAGTTGATGGAGGCCGTTATTATGTAGATGCTTCAGGTCTCTGGAAACCATAAGTCAGGATAAAATCCAGAAAGTTAATGCAAACCTTTGCATAAGAAACTAAAATTTGTTATACTAGTACTGTAAGCATTTTCAATTAATTCATAATTAAAAAGGAGAATATGATGAGTCAAAAGATTATTGGGATTGACCTTGGTGGAACTTCTATCAAATTTGCAATTTTAACTCAAGAGGGAGAAATCCAAGAAAAATGGTCAATCAAGACTAATATTTTGGATGAGGGAAGTCATATCGTAGATGATATGATTGAGTCTATTCAGCATCGTTTGGACTTGCTTGGATTGACAGCAGCAGACTTCCAAGGTATTGGAATGGGATCACCAGGTGTGGTTGACCGTGAAAAAGGGACTGTTATCGGTGCCTACAACCTCAACTGGAAAACCCTTCAACCAATCAAAGAAAAGATTGAAAAAGCCTTGGGTATCCCATTCTTCATCGATAATGATGCCAACGTGGCCGCTCTCGGTGAGCGCTGGATGGGTGCTGGTGATAACCAACCAGACGTTGTCTTTATGACACTCGGTACTGGTGTTGGTGGCGGTATCGTTGCAGAAGGCAAATTGCTTCACGGTGTTGCTGGTGCAGCAGGTGAGCTTGGCCACATCACTGTTGACTTTGACCAACCAATCGCATGTACTTGCGGTAAGAAAGGTTGCCTTGAGACAGTTGCTTCAGCAACAGGAATTGTCAACTTGACTCGTCGTTATGCCGATGAATACGAAGGCGATGCAGCCTTGAAACGTTTGATTGATAACGGAGAAGAAGTAACTGCTAAGACTGTCTTTGATTTGGCAAAAGAAGGAGACGACCTTGCTTTGATCGTTTACCGTAACTTCTCACGTTACTTGGGAATTGCTTGTGCTAACATTGGCTCAATCCTAAACCCATCAACAATCGTTATCGGTGGTGGTGTCTCAGCTGCGGGAGAATTCCTTCTACAAGGTGTTCAAAAAGTCTACGACGAAAATACTTTCCCACAAGTACGCACAACTACTAAACTAGCTCTTGCAACTCTAGGAAATGACGCTGGAGTTATCGGAGCAGCATCACTTGTATTACAGTAAACAATAAAAAGGAGAAAATTGCTTTCTAGAAGCGAGTGATCTTCCTCCTTTCTTTTTTTATGCTATACTAGTTAGGACAATAAATGAGGTGAGAGTAAATGACAAAAGCAGATACTATTTTTAAAGAAAATATTGAACGAATCCTCAAAGACGGTGTCTTTTCTGAGCAGGCCCGTCCCAAGTACAAGGATGGGACTGTTGCCAACTCCAAGTATGTAACGGGTGCATTTGCCGAATATGACTTGGCAAAGGGGGAATTCCCCATTACAACCTTGCGTCCTATTGCCATCAAATCCGCCATCAAGGAAGTGCTCTGGATTTACCAAGATCAGTCTAATAGCTTAGAAGTGCTGAATAGCAAGTACAATGTTCACTACTGGAATGACTGGGAAGTGGGAGATACGGGAACTATTGGTGAGCGTTACGGGGCGGTCGTTAAGAAACACGACATCATCAATAAGCTTCTCAAGCAGTTGGAAGCCAACCCTTGGAACCGCCGCAATATCATATCACTCTGGGATTACCAAGCTTTTGAGGAGACAGACGGCCTTCTTCCGTGCGCCTTTCAGACCATGTTTGATGTCCGCCGTGTAGATGGAGAAATCTATCTGGATGCGACCTTGACTCAGCGTTCGAATGATATGCTAGTGGCCTACCACATCAATGCTATGCAGTATGTGGCTCTTCAAATGATGATTGCCAAGCATTTCGGCTGGAAGGTTGGGAAGTTCTTCTACTTTATCAACAATCTCCATATCTATGACAATCAATTTGAACAAGCTCAGGAATTGCTTCGTCGGGAGCCGTCAAACTGCCAGCCACGTTTGGTTTTGAATGTGCCAGATGGGACTAATTTCTTTGATATTAAAGCAGAGGACTTTGAGTTGGTGGATTATGACCCTGTCAAGCCGCAGTTGAAGTTTGACCTAGCCATTTAAAAGAATAGAAAAAAGAAGTTGAGACAATGAATCCCAACTTCTTTTGTTTCTTAACGTGATACGCGGCGGCGAGCTGCTTTTTTACGATTTTCTTCGATGAAAGCTGCTTTTTGCTCTTCTGGTTCGATCACTTTCTTTTTAAATGCGTATACTGCACCTGCGACTGCAGCGACAGTTCCTGCGACACCTGTTACAAGACCTTTAGCGAATCCTTTAGCCATGAGTCTTCCTCCTTTATCTTCTTAATCAGCCAGCCCCTTCAAGAGGTCACATTTTTCTGACTGACCTTTTTGTGTTATAATAATAGTAACGAAAAAATGGGAATTTTTCAAGGAAAAAAGATGAAAACAAAAATAATTGTGATTGTTGGACCGACTGCAGTTGGAAAGACGGCTCTAGCCATTGAAGTAGCCAAGCGTTTTAATGGTGAAGTGGTTAGTGGTGATAGTCAGCAGGTTTATCGAGGTCTAGATATAGGGACGGCTAAGGCTAGTTCAGAAGAGCAGGCAGCTGTTCCTCATCATTTAATCGATGTTAGAGAGGTAACCGAGTCTTACTCGGCTTTTGATTTTGTTTCAGAAGCCAAGATGGCTATTGAGGATATTCACAGCCGTGGCAAGCTAGCTATTATCGCTGGTGGAACTGGACTTTATATCCAGAGCTTGCTTGAAGGTTACCACCTGGGTGGGGAGACTCCCCATGAAGAGATTTTGGCCTATCGAGCTAGCTTGGAGCCCTATACAGATGAGGAATTAGCTCATCTTGTGGCGCAAGCAGGCCTTGAAATTCCTCAGTTTAATCGTCGTCGTGCTATGCGTTCCTTGGAAATTGCCCATTTTGGTCAGGATTTGGAAAATCAAGAAAGTCTATATGAACCGCTGATTATCTGCTTGGATGATGAGCGCAGTCAACTTTATGAGCGTATCAACCACCGAGTGGATTTGATGTTTGAGGCTGGGCTTTTGGATGAAGCCAAGTGGCTTTTTGACCATTATCCAGATGTGCAGGCTACTAAAGGAATTGGCTATAAGGAACTCTTTCCCTATTTCCGTGGGGAGCAGACCTTGGAGGAAGCAAGTGAGAGCCTTAAACAAGCGACCCGTCGTTTTGCCAAGCGTCAGTTGACCTGGTTCCGTAATCGCATGCAGGTGACTTTTTATCAGCTTGGAGAGTCTGGTGTGCAGGAGCGTATTTTTAGCCAGATTGAGGAGTTTTTAGATGATTGATACGGAGAAAAAAGAGGAACGGGTTCTGCTGATTGGTGTAGAATTGCAGGGCATGGATAATTTTGATCTCTCCATGGAAGAATTGGCCAGTCTGGCTAAGACAGCTGGGGCAGTCGTTGTAGATAGCTACAGACAAAAACGTGAAAAATATGATTCCAAGACCTTCGTCGGCTCTGGTAAGTTAGAAGAAATTGCGCTCATGGTGGATGCAGAAGAAATCACCACTGTCATTGTCAATAACCGCTTGACTCCACGGCAAAATGTCAATTTAGAAGAAGTTCTGGGTGTCAAGGTCATTGACCGTATGCAGTTGATTTTGGATATCTTTGCAATGAGAGCTCGAAGCCATGAAGGAAAACTCCAAGTCCACCTAGCCCAGCTCAAATATCTCTTGCCTCGCTTGGTTGGTCAGGGAATTATGCTCAGCCGTCAGGCAGGGGGAATTGGTTCCCGTGGACCTGGTGAAAGCCAGCTGGAGCTGAACCGTCGTAGCGTTCGCAATCAAATCACGGATATCGAGCGCCAACTCAAGGTGGTTGAGAAAAATCGGGCAACAGTCAGAGAAAAACGTCTGGAGTCTAGCACCTTTAAGATTGGTCTGATTGGTTATACCAATGCTGGGAAGTCAACCATTATGAACACCTTGACCAGTAAGACCCAGTATGAGGCTGACGAGCTGTTTGCGACTTTGGATGCGACGACTAAGAGTATCCATCTGGGGGGCAATCTTCAAGTAACTTTGACAGATACCGTTGGCTTTATCCAGGATTTGCCGACAGAGTTGGTGTCCAGTTTCAAGTCAACCTTGGAAGAAAGCAAGCATGTAGACCTTCTGGTTCATGTTATCGATGCCAGCAATCCTTACCATGAGGAGCATGAAAAAACAGTTCTATCCATCATGAAAGACCTGGACATGGAGGATATTCCTCGCCTGACTCTGTATAATAAAGCGGATTTGGTGGAGGATTTCACGCCTACCCAAACACCTTATGCTCTGATTTCTGCTAAGTCTGAGGATAGTCGTGAGAACTTGCAGGCACTATTTTTAGAGAAAATCAAGGATATTTTTGAATCTTTTACCCTGCGCGTGCCTTTCTCTAAGTCCTACAAGATTCACGATTTAGAAAGTGTTGCGATTTTGGAAGAACGTGATTATCAGGAGGACGGCGAAGTGATTAGAGGCTACATTTCTGAGAAAAACAAATGGAGGTTAGAAGAATTTTATGACTGATATTAAAACCTTGGCTCTAAAATATGGAGGCTATACGAGTCTGGATAAGGTCTATCTGGATCAGCTTCTAGCTGGAAAGACAGAGCAGGAGCAGTTGGCTCTTATCACACCTCCGCCTAGCGTTGTCAATGCTTACTTTGCAGAACTATATCAGAAAAAGAGCCCTCGAGCTGCGACGGATTATTTTGTGGAACTCAGTCAGGAATTGAATCTTTACAATACTGAACCTAGTTTCACTCTAGAAAATAAGCCTTTTATTCGGCTTAATCTGTCTGGTAAATCCTTTGGTTTTTGTTATGAGAGTGATGGTATGGGTCGGATTTTCTCTGAAAATGAAGAGAAAATTTCGGATGATTTGCTTTTTGAAATTGCGCAAATTTTCCCCCATCAACTGGTCTTTGAAGAGTCTGGTAAGATTTACATGAAGGCTGTAGGGGACGAGGAAGTTGTTAGCGTGGAAAATCTCACAGCTTTGACAGATTTAGAAAACTTGGCTGATGGTCGTAAGCGTCTCAAAGGCTACAGCCAAGAGGATTTACTGCAAGAAGCTACTGCTTTTTCTGGCAAGCGCTATTTCCGATCGGAAAATCGCACAGCCTTGTTATATATTGATTAATTAGAAAGTATCGAATGGATATTCAATTTTTAGGAACGGGGGCTGGTCAGCCCTCTAAAGCCCGCAATGTTTCCAGTCTCGCCCTGAAACTCTTGGACGAGATTAACGAAGTTTGGCTCTTTGACTGTGGAGAAGGTACGCAAAATCGCATTCTTGAAACCACGATTCGACCACGTAAGGTCAGCAAAATCTTTATCACCCATCTGCATGGAGACCACATTTTTGGCTTGCCTGGTTTCCTTTCTAGCCGTGCCTTTCAGGCCAATGAAGAGCAGACAGATCTGGAGATCTATGGACCGCAAGGGATCAAGTCATTTGTCTTAACCAGTCTTCGTGTGTCAGGCTCTCGCCTGCCTTACCGCATTCATTTTCATGAGTTTGACCAAGATTCTCTAGGAAAAATCCTTGAGACCGATAAATTCGTTGTGTATGCAGAAGAGCTGGATCACACTATTTTCTGCGTTGGCTATCGTGTTATCCAAAAGGATCTAGAAGGAACTTTAGATGCTGAAAAACTCAAGGCAGCTGGCGTCCCATTTGGCCCACTTTTTGGAAAAATCAAAAATGGTCAGGATGTTGTTCTCGAAGATGGGACTGAAATCAAGGCAGCTGACTATATCTCAGCGCCACGTCCAGGTAAGATTATTACCATTCTGGGTGACACCCGCAAAGCCAGTGCCAGTGTGCGTCTAGCTGTCAATGCCGATGTCCTTGTCCATGAATCGACTTATGGCAAGGGCGATGAAAAAATTGCTCGTAACCATGGCCACTCGACTAATATGCAAGCTGCACAAGTAGCGGTAGAAGCAGGAGCCAAACGCCTCTTACTCAACCACATCAGTGCTCGTTTCCTCTCAAAAGATATCAGCAAGCTCAAGAAAGATGCAGCTAGTGTTTTTGAAAATGTCCATGTGGTCAAGGACTTGGAAGAAGTGGAAATCTAAAAGATTGAGAAAGGAACAGTATGTCTACTATTCTTATTACAGGAGCTAGCGGTGGTCTAGCCCAAGAAATGGTCAAACTATTGCCCAATGAGCAACTCATCTTGCTTGGTAGAAATAAGGAAAAATTAGCCCAACTCTATGGAAACCACCCACAAGCAGAATTGATTGAAATCGATATTACCGATGATTCAGCCTTAGGGACTCTGGTAGCAGACCTCTATCTCCGCTATGGCAAGATTGATGTTTTGATTAACAACGCTGGTTACGGTATTTTGGAGGAATTTGACCAGATTTCTGACCAAGATATCCACCAGATGTTCGAGGTCAATACTTTTGCCCTGATGAATCTATCTCGACGCCTTGCGACTCGTATGAATAAAAGTCGAAAAGGTCATATCATCAATATCGTCAGTATGGCAGGTTTGATAGCGACTGCTAAGTCCAGTCTTTACTCAGCTACCAAGTTTGCGGCTATTGGTTTTTCAAATGCCTTACGCCTCGAACTAATGCCTTATGGTGTTTATGTAACAACGGTCAATCCAGGACCAATCCGTACAGGATTTTTCGACCAAGCCGACCCAGATGGGACCTATCTCAAGTCGGTTGAACGCTTCCTGCTGGAACCAGATGCAGTGGCTAAAAAGATTGTCAAGATTATAGGAAAAAACAAACGAGAACTCAATCTCCCTATGTTGTTGAACCTAGCCCATAAGTTTTATACTCTCTTTCCCAAACTAGCTGATAAGTTGGCAGGGGAAACTTTTAATTATAAATAAAAAAAGTTGTTCCTAAAATGGAGCAACTTTTTTGACGGATTAGAACAAATCAATACCAGTCTTGTTTAATGCGTGGCAATGATAAGTGAAGGCGTTGATAAAATTAGAGTAGTATTGCTGATCAATAAATTTTGCGCTTTGAAGATAATTAAATAGATTTTTGGCTAGGGGAATAGCCTCAGGTTTATTCCATCTAAATTGATTGTAAACATGTTCAACTTCTAGGAACATGAGTGGAATAGCCAGGTAGCCTCGTTCGAAGGTCTGAAGTGATTTAATTTTTTTAATAATATCATCAGCCTTTTGATAGTACCCTAGTTCAGAGAAGTATTTTACGGAGAAAGTGAGAGCATTTAAAATACGGATGTAGGTATCAGTATTAGCACTTTCCTTGTACATAAGTAATAATTGTTTGCTCATATGGTCAATAAGTTCCATAGGAGAATGATTGACGATGACGCGATAAATTTCAAGTTCGATACTATTAAAGACATCCGATTTCATTAAATGATTGATAATGTTTTGAATCCTGGCAACAGTTTCTGGACTCTTTGCTATGGTTGGATAGTGTCTTAATTTGATAGATTTGAAAATCATCTCTGCTTGAAGTGGATTGTCTTTTAGATAGACATCAAATAATTTTTCGTATTCTTCAATGTAAGTGAGGATATCTTCTTCATGGACCACATGTTTGCCAAATTCAATAGCAGGTAATTCTAAACAATCTCCACCTTTATTTGCATAGGCGATAACAAAATCATTCCATTCAACTCCGATAACAATTAACAGTTTGGCAAAGTTTTCAAGTGAAATTCCTTTTTCTCCTTTTTCAAATTGACTTAGGAACTGTGGTGATACGATATCTGAGGCGGCTTCCTTTAGGCTGAGGCCTCGTGCTTCACGCAGGTACTTAAATGTAGTTCCAAATGGATATAGGTTTTCCATAAATCATCTCCTTACATACTTCTAAGACTATTATACAAAAATTTAGAGAAAAAAATGGAGAAAGAAAACTATAGTTACAAAATATTAGAATTCTATGCTATTTTTTGTTTTTATGAACAAGATTGAAACTATAGTTTAAATGACGCAAAATTTAAATATCTATTATGGTATGATAAGGAAAAGGACAGGAAATAAAGTGAGCTTGTTATACTAGTATAACAAGGATTGACTTACCACTCAATCCTATTCTATCAGCCATCAAAGGAGAAAAAGCCATGAGAAGAACTTAAATGCTCGATACTAGAAAAATATCATAGTTATTTTTAAGGTTATAAGACAATTATCATAAATTTTTAGAAAAATAGAAATATATAAGGAGTTTTGTTATGAGAAACAGAAAAATGTTGGCCTCTTCTTTACTAGCCGGAGCTTTATTGTCAATAGGTTATGTAGCCTCTAAACCGACAACGGTTCATGCCTTAACAGATATGAGTGTCAAGGATACTCAGAATCCCTTGAAAATCACCTTGATACCCACTACTGGGAACCCGTTTTATTCAGGAAGTGTGTTGGTAGATATTCAAAGAAATTCTTCTACTGATAATCCATCTTTGTATTATGATTTAGTTAATGAAGATACAGGGGCTATTGTAGCTAGTTATAACTTTAATAGTTTTGGGGATCAAACTAGAAGTCAATCCCATGTTTGGTTACTATATGCTGAAGATGGAAGATATCATATTGATGTTTATAGTGAAAAAGACTTTGGGAAACGATATTTTGGTCGGTCAGAAGTATTTAAAGTATCAAATCACGGATATGTACCCATAACAAATTCAGAGACACCAACAGCTACTGAAACTCCAAAACAATCTACTAACTCTAACTCTAACTCTAACTCAGCTCAGACTGGCTGGTCAGGTTCTTCTTACTACAAAGCTGGTGTGAAAGTAGTTAATCAATGGATTTTTGATGTTCAGTACAATTCTTACTTCTACCTAAATGCGTCAGGTAACTATGTTCAGAATGCTTGGTCAGGCAATTACTACCTCAAATCAGGTGGTTACATGGCTAAGAGTGAGTGGATTTACGATAAAAACTATAGTTCATACTATTATCTAACATCAGAAGGTAGCTATGCGCGTAACACTTGGGTAGGTAGCTATTACCTCAAATCAAATGGTAAAATGGCTAAGAGCGAGTGGGTCTATGATAGCAGCTACCAATCTTATTATTACCTAACTTCTGAGGGTAGCTATGCTCGTAATACATGGATAGGTGACTACTATCTCAAGTCAAATGGTAAGCTGGCAGTCAACGAACGTACCCCAGATGGCTACAAAGTAGATGGCTCAGGCAAATGGGTGAAATAAGGAAAAAAGAAAAGGAAAATGAAAAAATGGGATTATTTACAGACTCACTAAAAGTTAGTTCTGGTTTAACACTAGGACATGCAGCAACAAAAATAGGTATCCAAAAAACATTGTCAGTAGCTGAGGAGAGAGCAGCTACAAAGTTTAAAAATTATCAAGCTAGATTTTTTGACCCTATTGTACGTGAAGATTTGTGCCATTTGGAAGTTGATGGACATTTAAGAGCTAAGCACTACCCTTTCCCTGAAAAAGCTAGTGGAATAAATATTTCCGTATTACAAAAGGATATTCAACATTTAACAAAGGAATTTAATGGCGAGAAACTAGTGAACTTTATTAAAAGACATCCATTATTTACAGCTTTTATCGTCTTGTTATTAAGTGTTCCAATCGGTTTATCAGATATTGGTTCGGTATTAGGATTTTCAGCATTTGTTTTTGTAGTTAGGTTGATATTTGCACGACCTAAAAAATTTCAAAGATTATTGATAGAAGACGCTAAACAATACTGGAAAATTAGGGAGTATATAAGACATGCTTTAGAAGTTGGAGAATTGACACCGCAAGCAAGTTTGAAAAAATTATTAAAAGCTAGATTAGTGCAACGTTTCCCAGATACTATCGAAGAAATTGAAGCACATGCATTTAATTACAGACACGGATTGTAAAAACTAAAAAACCTCAAGAACTAGGCTTGAAAGCTGATTCTTGAGGTTTTATCACCTATTACAATACTGTAAGAATGTCTTCAGAAATTGCTGAGTTTGAGAAATTTAATGTTACTCATTCCCATAATCAGTTTTTTGTAATATTAGGTATTGTGTTCCATATTATTTGGGCAATTATCAATATTCTATTGTATCCGTATGTATTTTCTTACATTTTTAAAGTAGTCTCAAATATTATCCCAAAAGGATTTTTCTTCAGTTTAATGTTTAAGCAAATAGGTGCAGCCTATAGAGAAGAAATGGATAAAGGGGATATTTATTTACATCATAGAATCTATTATGATTATCGTGGATATCCTACATCCATTGAACCAGTATATGATAGAGCAATTGATCGTACCCTTACTGCACTTGGTAATATGTTTGCTATCCAGTTTGGAATTAGGGTTATATGTATTAGTCTTGGGATAGTGGCTTTATTTGCATCATGGTATTTTACCATCTTTTATGGTTGGATTTTTGCTATTAAATATAATCGTCAACATCCTCCAAAAAAAGAGTCAAAATGAATCAGTAAAAATGCCTTCAATGCAAAAAGTAAATTCAGTTCCTGAAGTACAGGGGAATGAATTGGACTCTGAAAGTCCAATATCGAGTGATCATAGAAGTCAAGAAATGTCTTCGCAAAAAAGAAAAGTGTCTGATTTATTAACTCAAGAAAGGGTAGAAAAGGCTGGGAATATTTTGGAAAAAAGCTATCAATCTTAATTAAAATTAGTATTGGATTTTTCATGGTTTAGAAAGATATTAAAAAAATGACAACATATAAAGTAGGAACAAGTTTTAGTTCATGGTCTTTTGGAGAAGCTTATTCGAAAGCTAAAGATGGTGATATTCTTGCATTTGAAGAAGGTTTTATGCTTGAACTACCAGCAGGAAGACATTATAAGATAGAAAAAAGTATCAAAATAGTTGGACAAATTTCTGGGACAGAAGATGGAGGAACACTTTATCACAATACTATAGCAGCGAATCTGACAATTATGAACGGCGTTACAGTTCAGTTTGAAAATATTTGGTTTCAAGTAGATGACCACCGTTGTGCTTTAGAGATAAAGGGTAATTCAAATGTAGTTCTAAATACTGTATACTTTAATGAACAATTAGAAAATAAAAAATTTTTCATATTGGTTGAAGGTAAGTCAAAATTGTTAATCGAAAATGCAGGAAATCAACTATATAATGGTTCTTACAGTACAACATCAATTAAAGTTAGTAATTCTACCTTAGAGCTAAAGCGTGCAGAGTTAAATATAAAATTGAATGCAGATAAGGGCTCATCTATTCAAATGGAAGATACAGTGATTGAGAATTGGGTTTCTAATATATTAAATATAAAAGATTCATCAGTGACTTCCATAAATACTCTCTTAAAAGGGGGGAACGCTGAAAAAGCATACCCTGCAGTTTTTTTAAGCCGTTCGACTGCGAAATTACAAAATACAGATGTCATTCAACCGTTTTATCAAGCGGCTGTTTATCTGAAAAATAGTGCTAGTCTTGAATCAATTGGATCTTCTTTGACATCTATAAAGGCAAATAGTAGTCGAGTCTATATAGAGCAAACAGTCATTAGGGAATCTCTTTTGTTAGAGTCCAATTCATTTTGTAGGATTAGTGATTTTGTTGATATCATAGGTGAGAACGAGGAAAAAATTGATATTTATTGTGGAGCTTCTGTCTTAATAGCAAATACAATAAGATTAAATCGTAATATTACCCCAAATATTCGACTTTCAGATAGTTCATACCTAATTGCAGATACTATTCTTAAAGAATTTGAAGATACGAATGGAATAATATGGGATATTTTAGATGATAGCTGTAAAATTTTAAAAGAAGAAAGTACAAATTCTGAACCACAAGAGGAAATCAGTGAGATTATCGAACGCGATTATGAGGAAGAATTGTACAGCTTGATTGGTTTAAATAATGTAAAAAAAGAAGTTCAAAAATTACTAAGAACAGTCGAATTCAATCAAAAAAGATTATCAGAAGGTCTTCCAATTCAAGAACAATCTCTACATTCTGTTTTTACAGGAAATCCTGGTACAGGGAAGACAACAGTAGCAAGATTGTTAGGTAGAGTTCTCTTTGACAGAGGTGTTCTCCCTGGAGATGAATTTAAATTTATTGAGGTTTCAGAGTCGGATCTTATTGCAACACATATTGGTGAGACGGCAGTACAAACGCAAGCAATATTGGAGAAGGCTAAAGGTGGAATCCTCTTTATTGATGAAGCATATACTTTAAATAAAGGAAAATCTTCTCAACATAATTTTGGATTAGAAGCTATAAACACGATTCTAAAGTATATGGAAGATTACCGCAATGAAATTATGATTATATTTGCGGGTTACACTAAAGAAATGGAACAGTTTTTTGAAACAAATCCTGGATTAAAGTCACGTGTACCAAATACATTCTTCTTTGAGGACTATTCTGGTGATGAAATTGTCGAAATGGGATTGAAAAATCTTCAGAAATCTTCATATCAACTTGAAGACGAATCTTATTATGCTATGAGAGTCAAGCAGGCCTATAGTCGCTCGTTAGATCATAGTAATGGACGATGGATTCGTAATTTTAATGAACACTTAATGAGAGCTTTAGCCAATCGTGTTGTTGAGACGCAGGTTGATGACTATGTGACAATTATCAATGACGATATAGATGATGTTCTTCTTCAAGGCACTCAAAAACCAGAAGAGAATCAAAAAGATGCTTTGGAACAACTACAAAATTTGATAGGAATAGAGAAAGTTAAAAAACAGGTTGAACAATTTATTTCATTAGCAGAGTTGAATAAGAAGAGGGAGGAACAAGGCGCTGCTGTAAGCGAGTTTTCACTTCATTCCTTATTCTTAGGAAATCCAGGGACTGGAAAAACTACTGTAGCTCGTATCGTAGGAAAAATTCTTTTTCAAAAGGGAATTATTTCTCAAAATAAATTCATTGAAGTATCTCGAAGTGATTTAGTAGCTGGGTATGTAGGGCAAACGGCTATCAAGACGCAGGAAGTATTGAAATCTGCTTTAGGAGGAGTTTTGTTCATTGATGAAGCATACACGCTATCAAATTCTAATGAAGATCGATTTGGTAAAGAAGCAATTGATGAGATTCTTAAATTCATGGAAGATCATAGAAGAGATATTGTCATTATTTTTGCTGGATATACAAAGGAAATGGAAGAATTTCTCTCAGTAAATTCAGGACTACCAAGCCGAATTCCAAATACTTTTGATTTTGAAGACTATACAGCGGATGAAATTATTCAAATTGGTTTATTAGGATTAAAAAATCAAGGATACTTTATTGATGTGGACTATTATACTCAAACTATTGAATCTTTGTATAACAAAATCAATGATTGTAGTAATGGTCGCTGGATTAGAAATATCAATGAAAAAATCATTAAGAATTTATCAATTAGAGTATCACGTGAGAACGTGACTGATTTGTCGACAATAGATAAAGTCGATATTGAGAGAATGATGCTAGAATATGAGAGATTATAAAAATATGGAAAATCGTTTGAAATTACTAAACAAACTACTGGTGGTGGTTTGTTCTATATTATGCTTATTTTCATTAGTGACTTCAGCCCAAGCTGACAGTACTGACTACAACCAACTATTGCCACAAATTACTGAGAAGTGGGAGAGCAAAAATTTATCGGACAAAGCTAGATACCAAATAGGTTATGCGCTAGTCGATATTGATAAAAATGGGACAGATGAGTTATTAATTGGTCGCTCTTATGATAGAAATTGGAGTTTGTATGCGGTCTATTATTTAAATGATCACACACCAACAAAACTGATTGAAAGTACCTCAGAGGTTCAAAGTATAGGTCGAACATCTATTAGCCTTTTTGGTGATGGGAGTGTTGCTATCAGTGAATGGACTTCGGGTTCTGGACAAGGAGTAACAAAACTTTATCAACTCTCAAAAGAGAACAAAGAAGCGGAGCTTATTCAAAATGTCGAATTTGATATGAAGGAAAAAGACGGATTTGGTATTGATTTTTCTGGAAAGTCAAAGATAGACACCTCAACTATTGAATATACTTCTCTAAATCTCCCGATTATTGGAGATAATATGGATCCTAATCCCTCTATGCCCAAGTCCCTTGTCGATGCCAAAATTGGAGATGAAATTCCTTTGCCATCTGAGTTAGTAGGTATTTGGATTAACAAAGAGCCAAATAATGGTACTAAACCTGGTAGAGCTTCATCGCTTATTTTAGGAGAGGACGGAAGCTTCACTGGAACCTTTAAAGATGGAGATATTAGAGGGAAGTTATCTCGTCTTAAAAAAGTGAGTGAGAATGGATTTATTGTCTCAAAAGAGGATCAGGAGGAGCAAGCGTTTGCTTTTAGTGTTGGTTTAGGTGGAGGATTGCCTCCTGGTGAGCGAATTGATTTAGGAATGGTATTGGAGGGACGGACTTTATATTCTGTATCATGGCAAGTCAAAGAAGGAGCAGAAGACTACTCCAAACCGACTAAACAAGTAGCATTTGTAAATCCAAATTATGGTCCTAAGAAAATCGAGAAAAAAGGAGAGCAAGAACTAGCGAAACAAGGCGATACAGAGGTGAAACCAAGTCAAGACAGTAGCGACGAGACAAAGTCAGAAGACAACCTATTTGAAAACATTCCAGTATTTGGCCTTATTGCGGGAGCTGGACTCGTCCTTGTGTTAATCCTTTCTATATTTTGGTTTAAAAAATAAGATTTTATAAAATCCTTATGATTTACTATTAGAGAAAAAACCTCAAGAACTAGGGTTGAAAGCTAGTTCTTGAGGTTTTTAACTTATTCGATTTAGAGTGATTCTCAACTATCAAACTGGACTTCTTCTAGGAGATAGTCAATAAAGCGTTCGCCCATCTTAGAAAGGCTGGTTTTTTCATGCTGGATATAGACTAGCTCAATGGAGTCGTCAATATCCAATGGGATAGAAACGATATTGTCTCCGTTGAGGTTGCTGTTCAAAATCCCTGTCGCAATGGTATAACCATCTAAACCAATCAAGAGATTAAAGAGGGTGGCACGGTCACTGACCACGATGGATTTCTTGTGGTGTTCTTGAGAAAGAATTTCTTCTGAAAAGTAGAAGGAGTTATGCGTCCCTTGGTCATAGCTGAGATAAGGGAAATTCTCCAAATCAGACAGTTTCACCTTGTCTCTTTTGGCCAGAGGATTGGTCTTACTGACAAAGATATGCGGTTGAGCGGTAAAAAGATGATGAGCCAGCAGGTGGTTGTCATCCAGCATCTTGGTTAAAACATCACGGTTGTAGCTGTTTAAAAATAGAACACCGACCTCACTGCGGAAGTTCTTGACGTCGTCGATAATTTCCCAAGTACGAGTTTCACGAAGGAAGAGCTCGTATTTCTCCATATCGCTTTTTTTGAGCAGAGAGACAAAGGCATTGACTACAAAAGCATAGTGTTGAGACGAAACGCTAAAGAGTTCACGGTGGGCGACAGGATTTTTATAGCGTTCCTCCAGAAGCTGAGTTTGCTCGACAACCTGACGGGCATAAGAGAGAAACTCCATCCCATCACGGGTTAAGGTGATACCCTTGGGATTGCGGATAAAGATCTCAATGCCCATTTCATTTTCCAAATCTCTCACAGCGTTGGAAAGACTAGGTTGAGTGATAAAGAGTTGCTTGGCCGCCTCATTCATGGAGCCAGTTTCGACGATTTTGATAATATAATGTAATTGTTGAATTCTCATGTTTTTATTGTACCACACTTGCGTCAGAATCGCCAAAGAAGATAGGAAAATCAGGGGCATTGTGTGGGTCTCTGTAAAGTAGTTAAGAAGAAACTTCTAAATCATTTAGTAAATAAGATTAAAAATTTTTCTCGAAAGTAAGAAACTTGCACGATTTACTCATTACTTAGCCAATACTAGAGTTTATACTAGTTACTGTAAAGATGATCATTTAAAAGAAGGAAGGAGGCAACTTTATGGCTAAAAATACAAATCGTTCAGAGATCGATTCTCTAAGTTTTGAAGTTGAAAAGCAAGAACTTTCCGGGCAATCAGAAGCTAGTGGTACACAGCTTTTAAAATGACACTAGCAGATCTCTGTGGATTGTGTTTCACCTATTCCTATGAGTGTACGAGAAATAATGTTCGCTGTTAGATAAAACAACAGGAAAATTCTAGTGTTTTATTACAAAACATTGACAACATTTTGATTTGGTGTTATATTTACGGGGATAAATACAAATAAAACAAGACAACTTTGAGATTGATTCTTTGGATTATGGAAATTAATAGCCAAGAATTGGATGGTAAATCTGCTGCTGGGTGGGGTACGGCTGTTAGATTAACAGCACAGGGGCGTTATGGTTGGTGGTTTACATATTCTTATGAATGTATTTCGCCAAACGTGCGCTGTGGGTAAAACTCTCTATTTTTTGACAGGAGGATAAAATGGAAGGAATTATTGGAACACTAGACTTCTATGCACCTGTACTGGTCTTAGGAGTTGTTGTCATAGGTATTGTTTACTTTATGAAAAAAAGAAACGATCGCAAATAATCAACATCGACCGATACCTGAAAAAGGCATCGGTTTTTTTATTACTTGAATATATTGCACAAAATACTCATGCCAAACATTGAAAGGAACCGTATAATGAGAGAGTAATAAAGAAACGGAGGAATGAAATGATGAAACAGCTTATTGTGACAGGATTAACGAAAACATTTGGTCAAGGGGATAATATCGTTCATGCTTTATCAGATGTGAACTTGTCCGTTGAAAAAGGTGAATTTCTGGCAATTATGGGGGCCAGTGGTAGTGGAAAAACAACACTCCTCAATTGTATTTCAACGATTGATAAACCAACATCAGGTGAGATTCGATTTGAAGATTTTGACATCATCCATGCCAAGGAAAATGAACTAGCTGACTATCGTGCTAAAAACATTTCCTATATTTTCCAAGCTTACAACTTGGTGGAAACCTTGACAGTTTATGAAAATATTGTTCTACCTCTTCAAATTCAGGGGAAAAATATCAAAAAACATCAGGATAAGATTGAGGAAATTTTGGATAAGTTGGATATCCAAAACTTAAAAGATAAGTTTCCTAATCAGTTATCAGGTGGTCAGCGACAACGTGTGGCAACTGCTAGAGCCTTGATTGATGATTCTAAACTGATTATCGCAGATGAGCCGACAGGAGCCTTGGACTCTGCCAATTCTGAAAAACTGATGGCACTTTTGCAGGAAATCAATAAAAGTTTTGGTATTACCATTTTACTGGTTACGCATGACCCTGCCGCAGCAAAGTACTCTTCACGGATGGTGCTACTTAGAGATGGAAAGATTATGGATGATTTGGAACGTAACAGCTTATCTAATGAACAGTATTTGCAAGAGATTTACAGTCGTACCAGATAGGAGGGTGAGAGTATGTATCCAAAATTGATTTTACGAAATGTATTTCGAAATTTACAGACTTATACCATCTATTTTTTCAGTCTGACATTGATTTATAGCTTGCTCTACGCTTTTAATGCTTTACCAAGCCATCCAGTGATGCAAAGTTTATCAGGGGCAAAGGAAATGTTAACGACAGTGATGAGCCAGTACATGGGCTTGCTTTCCTATCTGATTCTATCGGCGATTGCCTTTCTCATCGTTTACGCCACAAATTTTGTGCTGGGACGGCGCAAGAAAGAGCTGGGACTTTATGCAACGCTGGGAATGAAGAAGAAGCAGATTATCCGTACCCTGTTCTTTGAAACCATGCTGGTCAATATCTTTTCCTTGATTCTAGGTTTCTTGCTTGGATTGATCTTACTGGTCATTCTAGCTAAGATTGCATCTGAGTTTTTTATGGCCAATTACTTTGGTAGTCTGCTGTTCTTTGATAGCAAGTCTGTCATCTTACTAGTTTATTCCTATTTTGTAACCAGTTTTATTGTTGGTGTCATGGACATTCTTACCTTTAGAAAGCAAAATATCATTGCACTTATTCAAGAGAATGGGGTCAAGAAATCTGTCTTGGCAAAAGGCAAGCCAGTTCTTCAAGCACTTCTCTTTATTCTTTCAACAGCTGTTATCGGTTTTGGTGCTCTCTATTTTTCAGACTATCACCATCTATCATTCTTGAAAAGCTGGGGTATCTTGCTGGTATCTGTCTTCGTGATTTTTGTGATTTTGTTTTACAATACTTTAAGCCATTTTGTCTTGATTTCCCTTAGAAAACTGCCTCAAACTTACTATAACAAACTAAACACTTTTAAAATCCGTCAATTTTCAAAACAAGCTGATAGTAATTCGGTCACGTTGGCTGTCTTATCCTTGACCTTGACATTGGCTCTCAGCTTACTCGTTTTTAGTGGTAGTGCCTATACGACTATGAACCGAGAGCTGAACAAATACTCACCTTATGATGTAACTGTCAATCTCTACCGTGGTAAAGAGTTTCAATTTTCTCAGGAATCTGTCAAAGACAGATTGAAAGCCGATGGCTTTGACTTTAACCTCATCAAAGAGGAGTACAGCTGCCCTATCTATTCTAGTGATTTAACTTATAAAGATTTGATTGATACTAGCAATCTCTGGGATCATGATAAGAAACTTCCTGAATCAAAAGTACCGATTTTAGGAATTTCTGCCTACAATCATCTCCGCAAACTGCAAGGGAAAAAAGCGGTTGACTTGTCAGAAGACCAATTTCTAGTCAATGCCAATTATAAAGGAACTGCCAAGCAGATCCAGGACTTTCTATCAACGACCAAAACCTTCATGATTAACGGTCGTTCTCTCAACCTTGCCTCTTCAAAGCCACTTGAAACAGTTTACTTTTTATCTTCAGTAACTACAAATGACTCAGGAACCTTGATTGTACCAGATAAGGTAGTAGTTGGATTGACGGAAGACCACACGACCTATGTTGCCAATTTCAAGGAAAATATAGACAAACGGGAAGTAGAAACATTCTTGAGTCAGTGGATTGAAAAATACTACTTCACTCGTGATGGAGAAGAGTTGAATTCGTTCGTCTATCAAACGAAAGGAAGAATTTTTGAGATTTATCTTGGATTTATGGGCGTCATTGTCTTTGTCATGATTTTTGTCAGTGTTATTTTTATCATTATTTCCCTCAGTATCTTGTCACTTCAAACTTCTACAAGCGCTTTGGATAGTGTCAATGATTATCAAATCTTATACCTTCTTGGGAACAAGAGAAAGCAAAATCGCTTTATTCTTTTGCAACAGATACTAAGTTATTTCTTGGTTCCGTTGGTTATCGCAGGTCCGCTAGCGCTTGCCTTGAGTACCGCACTTCTAGGCTATTTTGAAAATTTCGCTAATACCAGCATTTCTATTGATATCACCTATCTGGGAGTAGCGGTTTTACTCTTTGTTCTTTACTTGCTAGTGACTTACAGAGTAAGTTGGCAAATTATTGAAAATTAAGTCAAATACCAGAGTTGCCTATCCGACAATTCTGGTATTGTGTTATAATAATATTAAAGTAGTTCAGGAAGTAGATACATATGAAACAGTTTGTCAAATCGCTCTCGAAAAACTCACTTTTATTGTGGTGGTTGACGATTTTGAATCATCTAGCTTTAATGATTTATATTTATTATAGGATCCCTCTGGACTTTTCGACAGATTTTTCCTTGCAGATGGTTTTATTGCTGCTTATTGCTTTAATTGTATTTAGCTATATTTGTAATATTGTGACCTTTCGGTATAGTGAGTTGAAACTTTGGTTGCTCCTGATGATGTTTCTCATTAGCTGGCAATCCATATTTAATCAAGGAGTTGCGAGCACCCTGTTGCACTTTTTTGATATTCTTCATCCGCTCAACTCTTTTTTATTGGTGTATAGTTCTCTGTCTATTATCTTTCTGGGAGAGAAAATAGGAGAAGAATTGTTGAGTATGTCCTTTGTGTTGACACTAATCACCATTAGTTCGTATCTGTTAAGTCCTTCAATTTTTCTATTTCTGTCCTTGTTTGCGTCTTTCTTTTTAAACCTTGTTCCCTTGATTTTACTGATTTTATATCATAAAGAGTTGAAAAGTAAACTCAAGTATCAGAGACGAAATTTGTGGATATTAGCTTTAATATTGCCTCTTTCTTATTTCTTTTTGTATATCAATACGAGGGGCTCAGGAGTGATGAACCTAGTCTGGTATCTGGAAATTGTTGGCATTTTAGCTTTTTTACACTTCAAAACAATTATCAGCTCTCTTCAAAAAAAGGTATCAGAGTTAAAATTGTCCTATATAAAAGCTTTTTCACGCTTGTTTTTACTGGTTCTGTTTTTGTTAGTAGGCATTTTCATCATCTTTCGTCTCGATTTAAACACGAGCTTTTTGGTCTTGAATATCATGTTACTATTGTTCGGGATTTGTTCGGAAGAATTGATTCGCCTCTTTCGTTCTGCTGAAATGCTAGATGCTAGGGATTATGTAAAAGTTCTCTTTTTAAAGCGTAACCGTATGGTGAAAAGTCTGCTGGCAAATGAAGACACAGAACAACAGTTCTCCGAATTTCTTCACAATGAAATCCTGCAAAATGTGATGGCGATAAAAAATTTCAATAAATATAGTAGCAATCAAGCTTTTGGTGAACAGATCAATCTGGTGACAGAGGAGTTGGTTCAGCGGATTCGCGAGCGGATGGATTATTATCAGCCAATGGTAGAAACAGACGAGCAGTTAGACATCCAGTATCAAGGGCTGATTAATCGGATTGTCAAGCGCTATCACGCAGAAAATGAAGTCGTCACACAGTTTCCTGTCCACTTTAGGCTTTTATCTCCTTACGATAAAATTGCCTATCGTCTGGTTGAGGAGTTGGCGACCAATGCCGTTAAGTACGCTAGTGGTGGAACGATTTCTTTGAAGATTGATGTACATGATGACGCTATTTTTATAATTTCTGAAAATGACTGCCTTCAAACAGAAAAATCCTTAGGTTATGGCTTGAAAAATATGTCTAATAAAATTAGTGTTTTAGGTGGTCAGATGCAGATTTTTGAAAATAATAAGAGATTTCGTGTAGAAATTACTCTCCCGATTGATAAGGAGTTGTGCTATGAAAATTTTGTTAATTGATGATCATAAATTATTTAGCCAAAGTATCAAGATGATTTTAGAGTTATCGGAAAACATTAAAAAGGTCCAGTTAGTGGATAATTTTTCGACTGTCTCGGAGATTGCTTTTAATGACTACGACATTATTTTGATTGACATCAACCTGACGAGTCTGTATCAAGCTGATGGGCTGACCTTGGCACAAGAGATTATCGACAATGGTTGTTCTAGTAAGATTGTAATTTTGACGGGATACAGCAAAAAGATGTATGAACACCGAGCTAAAGCTATGGGGGCTTATGGATTTCTAGATAAAAGTATGGATCCAGATGAGTTGGTGAAAAAACTGGAAAAGATTTATCTAGGAGGTAAGATCTTTTCAGATGAAGTGATGGTAGAGGTGCTAACACCACGAGAAATCGAGATACTAGAACTGGTTAGAAATGGCTTGACTATTGATGATGTCTGTGACAAGGTCTATGTGAGTAAACGTACAGTTTCCAATCACCTGGCCAATATCTTTTCAAAATTAGGAGTGGCTAACAGGCAGGAGGCGATTCATATCGCTGAGCAGTTGGGCTATTTTCCACCAGATTAAAAAGTTGCAGAAGATGCAGCTTTTTTAATTTCTGCGATACTTCTTGTGTGGTCTCTTCTTGAAAAAAACACAAAATTTTGCTAGAATGAGTCTTATGAAAACATTCTATGATGTGCAGCAATTCCTCAAACGATTTGGTATTATTGTTTATATGGGAAAACGCTTATATGATATTGAACTGATGAAGTTGGAACTCTCTCGGATTTACGATGCAGGGTTGATGGACAAATTAGACTATCTAGAAGCAGAAGCGGTTCTTCGCAGAGAGCACAAGATAGAATTGGATTATATTGAGAAAAATGGAGAAATGAACTAATGGTTACTTGGATTTTGTGGGCACTTATACTAGCAATGTTGGCGTGGATGGGTTTTAACTATCTTCGTATTCGCCGTGCGGCTAAAATTGTAGACAATGAGGAGTTTGAAGCCTTGATTCGTACAGGTCAATTGATTGATTTGCGTGATCCAGCAGAATTCCACAGAAAACATATCCTTGGTGCACGCAATATTCCTTCAAGTCAGTTGAAGACGAGTCTTGTAGCCCTTCGTAAGGATAAACCTGTTCTTCTTTACGAAAACCAACGTGCGCAACGTGTGACAAATGCAGCCCTTTACTTGAAAAAACAAGGTTTTTCTGAGATTTATATTCTTTCTTATGGTTTGGATTCTTGGAAAGGGAAAGTGAAGACTAGTTAACCTTATTTCCAAATTAGTCGAATGATAGGATGAAGCTATTGTTTTATGGTATAATTAATTTGTATAAAATTTAAGGAGTTCTTAGAACATGAAAGAAAAGAAGAAAAATCCACTTTTTGTGGGTATCTTGTCGATTATTCTTGGTTTGTTATTTCCTTTGGGAGGTATTGGTTTAGGTATTACCAGTTTATTGTATGCTAACTCACTTCAAAAAGAATCTGGACTAGACTATAAAACAGAAAAAATTATAGCTATTGTAGGGATTGTAGTTTCCGTAATTAATTGGGTTTTAGGATTGATTCTTTTTATGAATTAACTAGTGTAAAACAAAAAAAGCTTTATTTGAAAGCTTTTTTTGTTTTATCCACTTTTCTCTATGTAGTTTTTAATGATTTTCAATTCCTCTTGGTTTAAGGGACGGTATTGACCTTCTGCTAGTTCTGAGTCTAATGTAAACTCACCGAACTGAACTCGTTTGAGGGAGGTTACCTTGACACCAACTGAGAGGAACATTTTCTTGATTTGATGAAATTTTCCTTCTGAAATGGTGATAGAAGCTTGGCTGTGGGAAAGACTTGCAGATAGAATCTCTAGTCTTGCAGGTTTACAGACAGTACCATCTAAAAAGACAATTCCTTTTTGAAAGGCTTGGATATGGTCAGGTGTCAGAAGTCCATTGACCTCAACTTGATAAGTCTTATCGACATGATATTGGGGATGGAGGAGTTGAAAGCCCAAGGGACCGTTATCGGTCACGAGGAGGAGTCCTGTCGTATCTCGGTCCAGTCGGCCGACGGCATAGAGCTTGTCAGACTGGATGTCAGGCGAAAGGAGGTCCATGATGGTTGGAAGTTCCCTGTCTTTATTGGCTGTAACGACACCAGCAGGTTTATGAAGCATAAGGTAGGTGTGCTCATAGCCTTGAATGATTTGGTCTTGAAAAAGGAGTTCTTGTAGACCTGTATCGATATTTTGGGCTAGGGAGCGGGCAGGGCAACCATCGACTAGAATTTCTCCTCTGAGTAAGGCTTGTTTCATGGCCTTTCGGCTGATTTTTTCTTGGGCTAATAAATTATCTAAACGCATACTGTGCCTATCTTATCATAAGTAGCTTGCTTTGAAAAGGCTTGACGTGAAAAGAAAAGCAGAGTGAAAACATTTACACTTGCTTGAATTATGTTATTTACTTGAAATTATGGTATAATCGTTCAGTTAGAAAATAAATTTTGAATATTATAGAGGAAATCATGACAAAATTAAGAGAAGATATCCGTAACATTGCGATTATCGCCCACGTTGACCACGGTAAAACAACCCTCGTTGACGAATTATTGAAACAATCAGAAACGCTTGATGCACGTACTGAATTGGCAGAGCGTGCTATGGACTCAAACGATATCGAAAAAGAGCGTGGAATTACTATCCTTGCTAAAAATACAGCCGTTGCCTATAACGGAACTCGTATCAATATCATGGACACACCAGGACACGCGGACTTCGGTGGAGAAGTTGAGCGTATCATGAAAATGGTTGACGGTGTTGTTTTGGTCGTAGATGCCTACGAAGGAACAATGCCACAGACTCGTTTTGTATTGAAAAAAGCCTTGGAACAAGACCTTGTCCCAATCGTGGTTGTTAACAAAATCGACAAACCATCAGCTCGCCCAGCTGAAGTAGTGGATGAAGTATTGGAACTTTTCATCGAGCTTGGTGCAGATGATGACCAGCTTGATTTCCCAGTAGTGTATGCTTCAGCGATCAACGGAACTTCTTCATTGTCAGATGATCCAGCTGACCAAGAAGCTACTATGTCACCAATCTTTGACACAATTATCGACCATATCCCAGCTCCAGTAGATAACTCAGATGAGCCTTTGCAGTTCCAAGTGTCACTTTTGGACTACAATGACTTCGTTGGACGTATCGGTATCGGTCGTGTCTTCCGTGGTACTGTTAAGGTTGGGGACCAAGTTACCCTTTCTAAACTTGACGGCACAACTAAAAACTTCCGTGTTACAAAACTCTTCGGTTTCTTTGGTTTGGAACGTCGTGAAATCCAAGAAGCAAAAGCAGGTGATTTGATTGCCGTTTCTGGTATGGAAGATATCTTTGTCGGTGAAACTATCACTCCGACAGATGCAGTTGAAGCTCTTCCAATCCTACACATCGATGAGCCAACTCTTCAAATGACTTTCTTGGTCAACAACTCACCATTTGCTGGTAAAGAAGGTAAATGGGTGACTTCTCGTAAGGTGGAAGAACGTTTGCAGGCAGAATTGCAAACAGACGTTTCCCTTCGTGTTGATCCAACTGACTCTCCAGATAAATGGACTGTTTCAGGACGTGGAGAATTGCACTTGTCAATCCTTATCGAAACAATGCGTCGTGAGGGATATGAACTTCAAGTATCTCGTCCAGAAGTTATCGTAAAAGAAATCGACGGTGTTAAATGTGAGCCATTTGAACGTGTTCAAATCGACACTCCAGAAGAATACCAAGGGTCTGTTATCCAAAGCCTTTCTGAACGTAAGGGTGAAATGTTGGATATGATTTCAACTGGTAATGGTCAAACTCGTTTGGTCTTCCTTGTTCCAGCGCGTGGTTTGATTGGATACTCAACTGAGTTCTTGTCAATGACTCGTGGTTACGGTATTATGAACCATACCTTCGACCAATACTTGCCATTGATTCCAGGGGAAATTGGTGGTCGTCACCGTGGTGCCCTTGTTTCTATCGATGCTGGTAAGGCTACAACTTACTCAATCATGTCTATCGAAGAACGTGGTACGATCTTTGTCAACCCAGGTACTGAGGTTTATGAAGGAATGATCATTGGTGAAAACTCTCGTGAGAACGACTTGACAGTTAACATCACTAAGGCTAAACAAATGACCAACGTTCGTTCAGCTACTAAGGACCAAACAGCTGTTATCAAGACACCTCGTATCTTGACACTTGAAGAATCTCTTGAGTTCTTGAACGACGATGAGTACATGGAAGTAACTCCTGAGTCTATCCGTTTGCGTAAACAAATCCTTAACAAAGCAGAGCGTGAGAAAGCTAACAAGAAGAAAAAATCAGCTGAATAAGAGCTAGAAAGAGATAAAGATGGTTTATTTAATCATAGGACTCCTCTTATTACTACTCTATGTATTTGCGACACCAGAAAGCATTAAAGGGACAGTCAATATCGTCCTTGTCGTCTTTGCTTTCGTAGCACTCTTGATTTTACTCATGCTGTCTGTTCTGCAAATCTTTCAGCTACCGACAGAATTTTTTATCGCAATCGCCATGCTCTTCCTAGCATACTTTAGCTTGCGAGATATTACCCTCATGTCGGTTAGTAAAAACAAAAGAAGATAAAAAGAGAGTTTTAGCTCTCTTTTTGCTTGTTAGAATGCTGAATATGAGCATTTTCGTTTAGAATTATTTCCATAAAAATGGTAAAATAGTAAGAGTAGAAATGGAGTTCGAGACATGAAAGTAATAGATCAATTTAAAAATAAGAAAGTCCTTGTTTTAGGTTTGGCTAAGTCTGGTGAATCTGCAGCTCGTTTATTGGACAAGCTAGGTGCCATTGTGACAGTAAATGACGGAAAACCATTCGAGGACAATCCAGCTGCGCAAAGTTTGTTGGAAGAAGGGATCAAGGTTATCACAGGTGGCCATCCATTGGAACTTTTGGATGAAGAGTTTGCCCTCATGGTGAAAAATCCAGGTATCCCCTACAGCAATCCCATGATTGAAAAGGCTTTGGCCAAGGGAATTCCAGTCTTGACTGAGGTGGAATTGGCTTATTTGATTTCTGAAGCACCGATTGTTGGTATTACTGGTTCAAATGGAAAAACAACCACAACGACTATGATCGGGGAAGTTTTGACTGCTGCTGGGCAACATGGTCTTTTATCAGGAAATATCGGCTATCCAGCCAGTCAAGTGGCCCAAACTGCGACAGATAAGGATACGCTTGTCATGGAACTTTCTTCTTTCCAACTGATGGGTGTGAAAGAATTTCATCCAGAGATTGCGGTTATTACCAATCTCATGCCAACTCATATCGATTATCATGGATCATTTGAGGAATATGTAGCAGCCAAATGGAATATCCAGAACAAGATGACAGCGGCTGATTTCCTTGTCTTGAACTTTAACCAAGACTTGGCAAAAGAATTGGCTACTAAAACACAAGCTACAGTTGTACCATTCTCAACACAGGAAAAGGTTGATGGAGCTTATTTGGAAGATGGTCAGCTCTACTTCCGTGGGGAAGTGGTCATGGCAGCGAATGAAATCGGAGTTCCAGGTAGCCACAATGTGGAAAATGCCCTTGCGACGATTGCTGTAGCCAAGCTTCGTGGTGTGGACAACCAAACCATCAAAGAAACTCTTTCAGCCTTTGGTGGTGTCAAACACCGTCTCCAATTTGTGGATGAAATCAAGGGTGTCAAATTCTATAATGATAGCAAGTCAACCAATATCTTGGCTACTCAAAAAGCCTTGTCAGGATTTGACAACAGCAAGGTCGTCTTGATTGCAGGTGGTTTGGACCGTGGTAATGAGTTTGACGAATTGGTTCCAGACATTACTGGACTCAAGAAGATGGTCATCCTGGGTCAGTCTGCCGAACGTGTTAAACGGGCAGCAGACAAGGCAGGTGTGGCATATGTGGATGCGACTGATATTGCAGATGCGACCCGCAAGGCTTACGAGCTTGCGACTCAAGGAGACGTGGTTCTTCTCAGTCCAGCAAATGCCAGCTGGGATATGTATGCTAACTTTGAAGTACGTGGCGACCTCTTTATCGACACAGTAGCGGAGTTAAAGGAATAATATGAAAAAAATTGTCTTTACAGGTGGGGGGACGGTTGGACACGTGACCCTCAACCTTTTGTTAATGCCCAAGTTCATCGAAGATGGATGGGAAGTCCACTATATCGGAGATAAACGTGGCATCGAACACCAAGAAATCCTCAAGTCGGGTCTAGATGTCACCTTCCATTCCATTGCGACTGGAAAATTGCGTCGTTATTTCTCTTGGCAAAATATGCTGGACGTCTTTAAAGTTGGCTGGGGAATTGTCCAGTCGCTCTTTATCATGTTGCGACTTCGTCCACAGGCTCTTTTTTCAAAGGGAGGCTTTGTCTCAGTACCGCCTGTTATCGCTGCGCGTGTGTCAGGAGTGCCAGTCTTTATTCACGAATCGGACCTATCTATGGGCTTGGCCAATAAAATCGCCTATAAATTTGCGACGAAGATGTATTCAACCTTTGAACAAGCTTCAAGTTTGTCTAAGGTCGAGCATGTGGGAGCAGTGACAAAGGTTTCAGATCAAAAAACTCCAGAACCAGATGAATTGGTGGATATCCAAACCCACTTTAATCCAAAATTGCCAACAGTGCTGTTTGTCGGCGGTTCTGCAGGCGCTCGTGTCTTTAATCAATTGGTGACAGACCATAAGAAAGAACTGACAGAGCGCTATAATATTATCAATTTAACTGGAGATTCTAGCCTGAATGAGTTGAGCCAAAATCTTTTTCGTGTTGACTACGTGACCGGTCTCTATCAACCCTTGATGGAGTTGGCTGATATTGTTGTGACACGAGGTGGTGCCAATACGATTTTTGAGCTCTTGGCCATGGCAAAATTACATGTCATAGTGCCACTTGGTCGTGAGGCAAGTCGTGGTGACCAAATTGAAAATGCAGCCTACTTTGTAAAAAAAGGCTATGCAGAAGAGCTTCAAGAAAGCGATTTGACCTTGGATAGTTTAGAAGAGAAGCTTTCTCACTTACTAAGTCACAAGGAAGATTACCAAGCTAAGATGAAGGCTTCCAAGGAATTGAAATCTCTAGCAGATTTTTACCAATTGTTGAAAAAAGATTTATCATAAGGAAAGTAAATGTCAAAAGATAAGAAAAATGAGGGCAAAGAAATCCTCGAAGAATTTAAAGAGTTATCAGAATGGCAGAAACGAAACCAAGAATATCTAAAAAAGAAGGCTGAAGAAGAGGCGGCCCTAGCTGAGAAGAAGGAAAAGGAAAGACAAGCACGAATGGCTTCAAAATCTGAAAAGTCAGATGCAACTGAGGACCAAGAGAGTGAATCTGATCCAAAAGACCCCAAAACAGCTAAGGATGATGCCAAAGAAAAAGTAGAAGAGTCAGAAGACGTCAAAAAAGAAGCAGCCAAAGAAGAACCAAAGTCTAAAAAGACAGAGAAAGAGGATAAACGGGATAAAAAAATAGAGAAAAAGCCTGTAAAGGAAAAACCGGTCAAACCGAAAATTCCAGGAGTTCATATCTGGCGGGCTATCTCGATTTTGTTTCTCAGTCTGCTTTTATTGGTTGTCTCTGCATACTTGCTCAGTCCTTATGCGACCATGAAGGATATTCGTGTTGAGGGAACAGTGCAAACTACAGCTGATGATATTCTACAGGCTTCAGGCATTCAGGATTCAGATTATACGATTAACCTTCTGCTAGATAAGGCAAAATATGAAGAGCAGATCAAGTCTAACTATTGGGTTGAATCAGCTCAGCTTGCCTATCAATTTCCAACTAAGTTTACTATTAAGGTTAAGGAATACGATATTGTTGCCTACTATGTTTCTGGTGAAAATCATTATCCTATTCTTTCCAGTGGTCAGCTTGAAACCAGTTCTGTGAGTTTGGTGAGTCTGCCAGAAACTTATATATCAGTTCTCTTTAATGACAGCGAACAAATCAAAACCTTTACGTCAGAACTTGCTCAAATTAGTCCAGAACTCAAGGCGGCTATCCAGAAGGTGGAATTAGCCCCAAGCAAGGTCACATCAGATTTAATTCGATTGACTATGAATGATTCGGACGAAGTTTTGGTTCCCCTTTCTGAAATGAGTAAGAAATTGCCTTATTATAGTAAGATTAAGCCTCAATTGTCAGAACCAAGTGTGGTCGACATGGAAGCTGGAATTTACAGTTACACTGTGGCGGATAAATTAATTATGGAGGCTGAGGAAAAAGCCAAACAAGAGGCCAAGGAAGCTGAGAAGAAACAGAAAGAGGAAGAGAAGAAAAGACTGGAAGAACAGCAGAATAAACTAGAAGAGGAAAGGAAAAAGCTGGAGGAAGAGGGCAATCAAAACCAAACGACCCGACGTTCATCGCGCCGCTAGGTTTAGCTTTTCTCCTATAGCTCTTTAGTGATCAAGTTTTTACTTGACAAGTGCTAGTAGAAATAATAGAATAGTAAAAAACCTTTAAAGCAGTCCAGAGAGGCAGCTAAGGTTAGACGGTGAAAGGGTGGAGACTACCCATTTTTCGTGGAACCTTGCTGTTGGCAGGTTCCTTTTTTCGTGGCTTCTTGTGGCCAGACTCTCTCACTAGCAAAGGTAAAAGGAGAAACCTATGCGAGAACATCGTCCAGTTATTGCTCTTGATTTTCCTAGTTTTGAGGCGGTCAAGGAATTCTTAGCTCTTTTTCCAGCAGAAGAAAGCCTTTATCTTAAGGTAGGGATGGAGCTTTATTACGCAACGGGGCCTGAGATTGTGTCTTACTTGAAAGGCTTGGGGCACAGTGTCTTTTTGGATCTCAAGCTGCATGACATTCCCAATACAGTCAAGTCAGCCATGAAGGTCCTGTCTCAGCTTGGTGTGGATATGACAAATGTTCATGCGGCTGGGGGTGTAGAGATGATGAAGGCTGCGCGTGAAGGTCTTGGAAGTCAAGCAAAATTGATAGCTGTAACGCAGCTTACATCAACGTCAGAAACTCAGATGCAGGACTTTCAAAATATCCAAACCAGCCTGCAAGAGTCTGTAATACATTATGCCAAGAAGACAGCTGAAGCTGGCTTGGATGGTGTCGTTTGCTCGGCTAAGGAAGTACAACTCATCAAGCAGGCCACCAATCCAGATTTTATCTGTCTGACACCGGGCATTCGTCCTGCAGGTGCTGCAGTAGGAGATCAAAAACGCGTCATGACGCCAGCGGATGCTTATCAAATCGGTAGTGACTATATCGTAGTGGGACGTCCCATTACCCAAGCTGAGAATCCTGTTGCAGCTTATCATGCTATCAAGGATGAATGGACACAGGACTGGAATTAAAGAACTAGATTAGAAAAATAAAAGGAGAATATCATGACACTTGCTAAAGATATCGCTAGCCACCTCTTGAAAATCCAAGCCGTTTACCTCAAACCAGAGGAGCCTTTCACTTGGGCATCTGGTATCAAGTCACCCATTTATACGGATAACCGTGTGACCCTTGCCTATCCAGAAACTCGTACTCTCATTGAAAATGGTTTTGTAGATGCTATCAAAGAAGCCTTTTCTGAGGTTGAAGTGATTGCAGGAACTGCGACAGCTGGGATTCCACACGGAGCTATCATTGCTGATAAGATGAATTTGCCATTTGCCTACATCCGTAGCAAACCAAAAGACCACGGAGCTGGTAACCAAATCGAAGGCCGCGTAGCTCAAGGTCAAAAAATGGTAGTGGTTGAAGACCTTATTTCAACTGGTGGTTCTGTTCTTGAAGCTGTAGCAGCTGCTAAACGAGAAGGAGCAGATGTTCTTGGAGTTGTAGCGATTTTCAGCTACCAATTGCCAAAAGCAGATAAGAACTTCTCAGATGCTGGTGTTAAGCTGTTAACACTTTCTAACTACAGTGAACTCATTCACCTAGCTCAAGAAGAAGGTTACATCACACCAGAAGGCTTAGATCTCCTAAAACGATTTAAAGAAGACCAAGAAAATTGGCAAAATGCCTAAAACATAGAAAATCAGGTAGTCACTAGGATTACCTGATTTCTTTTTGTGATTTCATTGAGAATTATACTCAATGAAAATCAAAGAGCAAACTAGGAAGCTAGCTGCAGGTTGCTCAAAGCACTGCTTTGAGGTTGTGGATAAGACTGACGAAGTCAGTCACATATATAATCCAAGGTGAAGCTGATGTGGTTTGAATTTGATTTTCGAAGAGTATTAGTCGACTTTTCCACCTTCAACAACCAGGTCATCTGCTTTAGCAGCGTCACCGTAGGTTGGGTGAAGTGTTTTTTCATAGGCCTTGTGGAAGAAGTTTTCCTTACCTAATTTTTCAATATCTTTATTGATGAAGTCTAGCAATTCTTGGTTGCCTTTTTGAACTGCTGCTGCGATGGTATCTGGATCACCGAGGGAAGTAATTCCTACTTCAAATCCTTTGTTTTCAAGCGCCCAAGCTAGGACTTCCGTATTGTCAGTAGAGAAGGCATCTCCACGTCCGTCAAGAAGGGCTTGGTAGGCATCGCTATATTGGTCGTATTTTTGAAGCTTGATTTCTGGATGATTCTTTTCAAAATAAGTTTCAGCGGTCGTTCCTTTTGTGACAATTAAGGTTTTACCTTCAAGTTGTTTGATGTCTGTAATGAGACCAGTCTTAGGTGATACGACACCCAGAGAAACTTTCATATATGGAAGGGCAAAATCAACTTGTTTCTTACGTTCATCAGTCACTGTAAAGTTAGCAAGAGTAATATCTACCTTGTTTGAAATCAAGTATTCAGCACGGTTGGCAGCGTCGACTGAAACGTATTTAACCTTCACTCCAAGGTCTTGTGCTAATTGGTTCCCAAGTTCAATATCGTAGCCTTGGTAAGAACCATCATTGTCAACGTAACCAAACGGTTTCTTGTCCCCAAATACGGCGATTCGTAGTTCACCGCTTTTTTTGATTTCATCGATAGTGCGAGCCTTGGCAGTGGTTTTACCAGACGATGCACCAGCATTTCCACCTGAGCTACAAGCTGTGACAAAGATTAGGGCAAAGGCAAGAGCCAAAACAGTTAAGAGTGGTTTGAGTAGTTTCATAAAAATCTCCTTTATAGATATGAGCCAAATTGGCTAAAGTCAAAGACGTTTAAAAATTCCTGAGCTCGTTTGGTTTGCGGATTGGTAAAGAAGGCTTGAGCCGTTCCTTCTTCAGCAATTTTCCCTTGGTCGAGGAAGATAATCCGATCGGCAATTGCTTGGGCAAACTGCATTTCGTGGGTTACTAAAATCATGGTACGGCCTTCTTGGGCCAAATCATTGATAAGTTCCAGAACCTCACGCACCATTTCTGGATCCAGCGAAGCAGTCACTTCGTCAAAAAGGATGATTTCTGGATGCATGAGGAGAGCACGGACAATTGCAACCCGTTGCTTCTGTCCACCAGATAATTGACGCGCAAAGCTATGTTGTTTGTCTAGTAAACCGACACGCTCCAGTAGTTGCAGAGCTTCTTCCATTACTTCCTTCTTGTCTCTTCCCTGAGCCTTGATAGGGCCTAGGATGAGGTTTTGTAGGACATCCAGATGGGGAAAGAGTTCATAGCTTTGAAATACCATGCCAATCTTTTGGCGAACTAGGTGAAAATCTTTTTTATTTTCAACGATAGACTGACCATCCAGCAGGATATCTCCACCTTGAATACTTTCTAAGCCATTGAGGCAACGAAGGAGGGTACTTTTCCCACAACCAGATGGTCCTAGGATAACAACAACTTCCCCTTTTTTGATTTCTAGAGAAAGTCCTTGGAGGATGGGATTGTCTCCGAAGGATTTTTTTAGTTCCTTGATTTCTAGGATAGTTTCAGACATTTAGTTCCTCCAATGTTTTTCTAAGTGAGTGGATAGTTTGGAAATAGGGAAGCAGACTGCGAAATACAAGACCAGAATGGTTCCATAAATCCAAAAGGAAGCGGTTGGGATGGTCAGGCGATTGCTATCAATGATTTGTTGTCCAACTTTGGTAACCTCTACAACTCCAATCAATACGACTAAGGAAGTGGTTTTGATCATCCGAGTGACAAGGTTAATGGCCTGCGGTAGCAGTCTTCTCAAGACTTGTGGGATGATAATGTGGTAGTAAAGTTGAACATTGGTCAAACCTAGCGCCTGTCCACTTTCAAACTGATGCTTAGGGAGGGAAGTGATGGCTCCACGTACCAAGTCTCCCATTTCAGCCGTTCCCCAGAGGGTAAAAACGATAATAGCTGAAGTCTCACCTGAGATATTGATATTAAAGTTTCGAGCCAAGCCAAAGTAAACGATGAAGAGCAACACCAGTTGGGGCATGATACGGATAAATTCCAGATACAATCGTGTTAAAAATCGTACGATTCTAGAATGGGAAGTCATGATGATTCCCATGACTGTTCCGAACATCATGGATAAGAGGACAGACAGGATGGATATGCCAATCGTAACGCTCAATCCCTGTAAGATTCTCAGGAGATTATTTCCCTGAAAGAGTACTTGGATTCCCGAATCCTGCATGGCGGAGCCTCCTTTCTATCCAGCTAAAGACCAGTGAGATGGGTAAAAGCATTATCAGATAAGCAACTACCAACATAGCTAGCGCAATGTCTGTCTCATAGTAGAGCCCAATCAAGTCCTTGGCGACGTACATGAGGTCGGCCAAAGCCACTGCTGAGAAAACAGAGGTTTCCTTGATGAGGAAAATGACATTAGCACTAAAAGATGGTAGAGCAACCGCTGTTGCTTGCGGAAAAACTACATAGCGAAAGACCTGTACAGGTCTCAGACCAATGGCCAATCCTATCTCCTGCTGGGTTTGACTAACAGCTTCCAGCCCACTTCGAAAAGATTCTGCCATATAGGAGCCTCCTAAAAAGATAAGTCCCAGAGTAGCACAGACTTCTGAAGATAGGACAATCCCTACTCTAGGAAGACCGAAGTAGAGAAAGAAGAGTTGAATCAAAAGGGGCGTATTACGTGACAATTCAATATAGGCTGTCGCTACTTGCGCCAAAACAGGGATTCGATAATGTCGGATGATACTAACGATTAAACCGAGCAGAAAGGATCCCAAAATTCCCCAAACTGCAATATGCAAGGTTAGAAAGAATGCCTTTTGATATAGTGGTAGATATTGTTCAACAATGGACCAATCCAAAAATAGAACCTCCCATCTAGAAATAATACAGTTATTGTAGCACTTAAAATCTTCTTTGGATAATATCTATTTTTTATTGCCGTTATAAGGATTTTTTATCATAGACATAAAATTTCTGAAATTTCCAAACAAAATATTTGAAAAGTTTTGAAAAAAGAGTTATGATATTTTTGTAATATACAAAGTAAACGCTTACTTATTAAGGAGGGCATTTTATGTCATACAAAACAAGCAATGCAGAAGGTCATGTAGACTTCATCAATACCTATGATTTGGAGCCAATGGCGCAACAGGTTATTCCTAAAGCAGCATTTGGCTACATCGCTAGTGGGGCGGAAGATACTTTCACTTTGCGTGAGAATATTCGTGCCTTTAACCACAAACTCATCGTTCCTCATACACTTTGCAATGTAGAAAATCCAAGTACTGAGATTGAATTTGCAGGTGAAAAATTGTCTTCACCAATCATTATGGCGCCTGTTGCGGCTCATAAATTGGCAAATGAACAGGGTGAAGTGGCGACTGCGCGTGGTGTGCATGAGTTTGGTTCCCTCTATACAACCAGTTCCTACTCTACTGTCGATCTTCCAGAAATTACGGAAGCCCTTCAAGGGACACCACATTGGTTCCAATTTTACTTTAGTAAGGATGACGGTATCAATCGCCATATCATGGACCGTGTGAAGGCTGAAGGTTATAAAGCGATTGTCTTAACGGCAGATGCTACGGTAGGGGGCAATCGTGAGGTTGATAAGCGTAATGGTTTTGTCTTCCCAGTTGGCATGCCGATTGTTGAAGAATATCTGCCAGAAGGTGCTGGAAAATCAATGGACTTTGTTTACAAATCAGCTAAACAACGCTTGTCTCCACGTGATGTAGAATTTATCGCTGAATACTCAGGACTTCCTGTTTATGTCAAGGGACCACAATGCCGTGAGGATGTTGAACGTTCACTTGCTGCAGGTGCCTCTGGTATCTGGGTAACCAACCACGGTGGCCGCCAAATCGACGGTGGTCCAGCTGCCTTTGATTCACTTCAAGAAGTAGCAGAAGCAGTTGACAAACGCGTACCAATTGTCTTTGACTCAGGTATTCGTCGTGGTCAACACGTCTTTAAAGCCTTGGCTTCAGGAGCAGACTTGGTAGCTATTGGCCGCCCGGTTATCTATGGTTTGGCTCTCGGTGGTAGTGTTGGTGTGCGTCAAGTCTTTGAACACTTGAATGCGGAATTGAAGACAGTTATGCAGTTGTCTGGAACTCAGACTATTGAAGATGTTAAACATTTTAAACTTCGTCATAACCCATACAACCCAACCTTCCCAGTTGACCCACGCGACTTAAAATTGTATTGATAAAACAGCTTGCCTCCACTTGATGTGGAGGTTTTTGCTTGTGTTTTATACTCTTCGAAAATCTCTTCAAACCCCTTGGATTATATTCGAAAATCTCTTCAAACCCCTTGGATTATATATGTGACTGAAACCTCAAAGCAGTGCTTTGAACAGTCTGCGGCTAGCTTCCTAGTTTGCACTTTGATTTTCATTGAGTATTAAACGTTTTAATAAAGGAAAATCGCATCAAAAACAATATAAATATATTTTTCAATCAAATATCTTGCTAGGGCTTTCATTTTTTGCTATACTGGTGCAGTAATTAAATAATAAAGACATTTGGGGTGCTTTAGGCTGAGATGATACCCATTGAACCTGATACAGTTAAGACTGGCGAAGGGAAATGTGAATAGTTTTTTTCGTATGGCGAAATGAACGATCTAATCTTGTAAGTCAACTCTAATTATTGATTGTAATTGGAGTTTTTTTGTTTATATAAGCTGGATGAAGGTGATACAAAGCTTTTAGGTAGCTCTTCTTGAACGCCCTTGATTTTCTTTAAAAAGGTCAAGTAAAACTAGGATTTTCTTGATGTTTTGTTGATTACGAACGAGTAAAGAGAGGAAAAGTAAATATGGAAACACAAGACTATGCATTTGAGCCAGGTTTGACTGTTGGAGAATTATTAAAAAGCAGTCAGAAGGATTGGCAGGCTGCAATCAATCATCGTTTTATTAAGGAACTTTTTGCGGGGACAATTGAGAATAAGGTCTTAAAAGACTACCTAATTCAAGATTATCACTTCTTTGATGCCTTCTTATCCATGCTGGGTGCATGCGTAGCCCACGCAGACCAGCTTGAATCCAAGCTTCGTTTTGCCAAGCAACTAGGTTTTCTTGAAGCAGATGAAGACGGTTATTTCCAGAAGGCTTTCAAAGAGTTAAAAGTATCTGAGAATGACTATCTGGAAGTGACCTTGCATCCTGTAACAAAAGCCTTTCAGGAGCTTATGTATTCTGCTGTGTCATCATCAGATTATGCTCATCTTTTGATCATGCTGGTCATTGCAGAAGGTCTCTATTTAGACTGGGGTTCTAAAGATTTGGTTCTACCTGAAGCCTATATTCATTCGGAATGGATCAATCTCCACAGAGGTCCTTTCTTTGCAGAGTGGGTTCAATTTCTGGTTGACGAACTTAATCGTGTCGGGAAAGGTCTAGAAGATTTGACAGAACTTCAGCAACGCTGGAACCAAGCAGTCGCTTTAGAATTAGCCTTTTTTGATATTGGTTACGACGCCTAGAGAAGGTTTAGGATATTTACAAATTTGATGAGGTAAATTATTCAATGTAAATAAAAAAATTTCTTAACGAAAGATAGAGATAAATCGAAATCAGTAGATCGTATAAAGTGAAAAGGAAGGATTTCAATATGACAAGTTTAAAATTATTAAAAGAAAAAGCACCTTTGGTCATTTGCATCACCAATGATGTAGTAAAAAATTTCACAGCAAATGGATTAGTAGCACTGGGTGCATCACCAGCTATGAGTGAGTTTCCTGCAGATTTAGAGGATTTGTTAAAGTATGCTGGAGGTTTATTAATAAACATAGGAACATTGACAGATGAAAATTGGAAATTATACCAAGCTGCTTTGAAAATTGCAGAGAAATATAATGTCCCAGCAGTTTTAGATCCTGTAGCCTGTGGAGCAGGAGAATATAGAAAAAAAGTAGCAGATGATCTAATTAACAATTACAAACTAGCAGCGATTAGAGGAAATGCTGGCGAGATTGCCTCTTTAGTAGGAATAAATGTGGCATCTAAAGGAGTAGATAGTGCGGGTGTAGATAATATTGACGAAATTGCTCTAGCAGCAAATGAGAAGTTCAATATCCCTATAATAGTAACAGGTGAAGTGGATGCCATTGCGGTAAATGGAGAAGTGGTAACGATTCATAATGGTAGTGCCATGATGCCAAAAGTTATTGGGACAGGATGCTTATTAGGTGCTGTAGTAGCAAGCTTTATCGGACTTGAAAAAGGTCAAGAGTTGAAATCATTAGAAACAGCAATGTTGGTTTACAATATCGCTGGAGAAATGGCAGAAAAACGTCCAAATGGGCATCTTCCAGGTACCTTTAAAGTTGAATTTATAAATGCCTTATACGAGATTACAGACGAAGATATAAAGAAATTCAAAAGAGTGAAGTAAAATGTTTCATAAAGAATTACTAAAACTATATTTTATTTGTGGAACGACTACTTGCCAGGGAAAAAATCTATATACAGTCGTCGAGGAAGCCTTAAAAGGTGGTATAACCTTATTTCAATTCCGTGAAAAAGGTGAGGGAGCCCTGAAAGGTAAAGAAAAAGTCGAATTAGCAATTAAACTACAGGATCTTTGTAAAAAATACAATGTTCCGTTTATTGTTAATGATGATATTGATTTGGCAATGGAAATTGACGCTGATGGCGTACATGTAGGACAGGATGACCTTGGAGTTGATGAAATTAGAAAATTGATGCCAGATAAAATAATTGGTCTTTCTATAAAAAACGAGGAAGAATTTCAACAATCAAAAGTTGAATATGTAGATTATGTCGGTGTTGGTCCTGTATTTGATACCCAATCAAAGGATGATGCTGGTGGTGCTATAGGTTATGAAGGTCTTAAATTGATGAGAAAACTACTGCCACAAATGCCCTTAGTTGCAATTGGTGGGATACAGACGCAACATATTAAAGACATTATACAGACCAATATAGATGGTGTTTCAATCATTTCAGCAATATCGTATGCAAAAAATATAGAAAAAACTGTTCGAGAAATGAGTGAACAATAGGTATCTATCCTTGGATTCTAAGTAAGTGGAAGTTTTCCTTTTCTAAAAAGATATGTCCAGATTCAGTTTAAATAGCTAATCTATCAAACAAGACATTTGGTTTTTGTAAAAGAAAGACTTGCTATCTTTGTGAGTGCAAGAGTGTGTTTCCCAGTTCAATTTCTTGAACTGGAAAAAATCGTTTGTTATAATATTTATATAATTAAATAATAAAGACATTTGGGGTGCTTTAGGCTGAGATGATACCCATTGAACCTGATACAGTTAAGACTGGCGAAGGGAAATGTGAAATGGTTTTGTATTTATAGAAACTAACCATCTAATCTTGTAAGCTGAACTCTAATTCTTGTGTGTAATTAGAGTTTTTTGTTTTTACTAGATAGACTAGATGCAGAGTATGATGGTAGTATCTCTTAAATGCCCAATTGTCTAAAAGGAGTTTTTATGTTTGAAAAATGGCGTTTAAAAGATGTTATCTTACTTGCTTTCTTGTCTATCTTTTTTGGTGGCGTTTTTGTGGGATCGGGCTATCTGTTTGATATCCTCACTCTGATTTTAGCCCCTCTTGGTTTACAGGCTTTTGCCAATGAAATCCTCTTTGGTCTCTGGTGTATGGCTGCGCCCATTGCGGCCATCTTTGTTCCAAGAGTCGGAAGCGCAACGATTGGAGAAGTGCTAGCTGCGCTTGCTGAAGTCCTTTATGGTAGCCAATTCGGTCTAGGTGCCCTTTTGTCTGGCTTGGTTCAAGGTTTGGGAAGTGAACTTGGTTTTATCGTAACCAAGAATCGCTATGAAAGTTGGCTCTCTCTAACTGCCAATAGTATTGGGATTACGCTTGTTAGCTTTGTCTATGAATACATTAAGTTAGGTTACTACGCCTTCTCCCTTCCTTTTGTCCTTTCCTTGCTTGTGGTGCGCTTTATTTCCGTCTTTTTCTTCTGTACCATCTTGGTTCGTGCCATTGTCAAACTTTACCATCAGTTTTCAGCCGGGGGTAAAGCATAGATGGGGGTGGAATTGAAGGGGATTGCCTATCCCTCTTTCACAAAGCCGATTGATTTTACATTTCAGTCCCAAGCCTTTACGTTATTGGTTGGAAAAAGTGGTTCGGGTAAATCAACCCTCTTTCAAATTATTGCTCAAGTCAGTTCTCTTCCCTATAGCGGTCAAGTCCTGATAAATGGGAGCGAGGTCAGTCAGCTTTCTATCATCGAACGTTTCCAGACGGTTGGTATCCTCTTTCAAAATCCCAATCATCAATTTACCATGGAGAACTTGTTTGAGGAGCTAATTTTTACCTTGGAAAATATTGGGCATCCCGTTCAGGAAATTGATTCTAAAATAGCAGATGTTGTCCAGCAATGTCGCTGCAAGGCGATTTTGCACCGTCCAATTCATCACTTATCAGGTGGGGAAAAGCAAAAGGCTGCTTTGGCTGTTCTCTTTGCTATGAATCCTAGGGTCTATCTCTTGGATGAGCCTTTTGCTTCCATTGACCGCAAGAGTAGGATAGAGATATTGGAGATTCTAAAAGAGTTGGTCTCTGATGGGAAGACAGTTATTTTGTGCGACCATGATTTATCTGATTATGAAGCCTATATCGACCATATGGTGGAGCTAAGAGACGGACAACTAAGGAAAATAAATCAAATCCCTACCTCTGAGCTGACACAGGTTTCTTCAAAGGAAGTTGCTTCTAGTCCAGAACTATTCCATATGGATCGTGTGACTTGTGAGCTGGATAAGCGCCCCCTCTTTTCGATTGCTGATTTCACATTTTACCAAGGAATTTCCTGTATTTTGGGTGACAATGGTGTCGGGAAATCAACCCTCTTTCGGTCTATTCTTCAATTTCAAAAGTATAAGGGGTGTATTACTTGGAAGGGTTCGGTTCTCAAAAAGAAAAAGAGCCTGTATCGTGACTTGACGGGTGTTGTTCAGGAGGCTGAGAAGCAGTTTATCCGAGTCAGTCTGCGAGAGGAACTTCAATTAGATGGACCTGATTCTGAAAGAAATCAGCGAATTTTCCAAGCTTTACGATATTTTGATTTGGAGCAGGTACTCGATAAGAGCCCCTATCAATTAAGTGGTGGCCAGCAAAAGATTCTTCAGCTCTTGACCATCTTGACTAGCAAGGCTTCTGTGATCTTGCTAGACGAACCTTTTGCAGGTTTGGATGATAGAGCTTGCCATTATTTTTGTCAGTGGATTCTGGAGGAGAGAAATCAAGGAAGAAGTTTTCTGATCATTAGCCATCGTTTAGATCCCTTGATCTCTGTGGTTGATTATTGGATTGAGATGACTAGTCAGGGGCTCGGTCATGTGAAAGAAGTGACAATTACCAAACCACTCACATCTCAGAGTAGCAATGCTCAAAGGGAGGTGAGATAGTATGGTCAAAGTAGCAACCCAGACACCGATTATCAGTCTCTTCTTGCTGATTTTATCGCTGGAAACATCTTTCATTCCTTCGATTGCTCTTAATCTCTCGGTAGTTGCATTTTGTATTCTCTTTATGCTCTATTACCGTCGATTTAAAGTATTGGCTTGGATGATTCTGCTCGCCATTTTGCCATCCTTGGCCAACTACTGGGCAGTTCAGTTACATGGAGATGCTTCGCAGGCAGTCATGCTTGGAACGAGGGCTTTTGTGACCGTTTGTATTGGTCTTGTCTTTGTTTCCTCTATTTCCCTAAAAGAGCTTCTCTTGTACTTGGCTCAAAAGGGGTTATCACGCTCTTGGTCCTATGCCTTGATTGTGGTATTCAATTCCTTCCCCCTCATTCAGCAAGAAATCAAATCTCTCAAGGAAGCTTGCCTATTACGTGGTCAAGAACTACATTTTTGGTCGCCCTTGATTTACAGTAAGGTTCTGATGACAGTCTTTAGATGGCGCCATCTTTACCTGAGAGCTCTATCGGCGCATGGATATGACGAGCATGCACAGGTGGAGAATAGCTATCGGACTTTTTATATTCCTCAAAGGACAATATTCATCTACTTGCTTTTCTTTTTATTGCTTCAAACCAGTCTATTTTTATAAAGGAGTTATTATGGAATTTACAGATATTGCGATGGAATTATCCAAGGAAGCTTGGCAGGCCTCCTTTCATCATCCCTTTGTTTTACAGTTGCAAGAGGGAAATTTAGACCTGTCCATCTTTCGCTATTACTTGATTCAGGATGCCTACTATTTGAAGGCCTTCTCAGAAGCCTATCACCTCTTGGCTGATAAGACTTCAAATCAAGAGATGAAAAGACTCTTAAAACAAAATGCCCAGAGTCTAGTGGAGGGTGAGTTATTTATCCGCCAACAATTTTTCAAGGAATTGGAAATCAGCGATCAGGAAATGGAGCAACATCCAATCGCTCCAACCTGCTATCATTATATCTCGCATATTTATCGGCAATTTGCAGAGCCGAACTTAGCCATTGCTTTTGCAAGTTTGCTGCCTTGTCCTTGGTTATACCATGATATAGGCAAATCACTTAATCTTAAACCATCACCAAATCCTCTCTACCAACAATGGATTGAAACTTATATTACGGATGAGTTGGAGCAGCAAATCAGAGAGGAAGGGGCTCTGGTCAATCAACTCTATCGAGAAAGTGACGAGACAGACAAGAAAAAAATGCTAGATGCCTTCCACATCAGTGTTCATATGGAAGCTAAGTTTTGGGAAATGGCCTACCAACACCAGACATGGAAGAGCGATTTACAGTCTTTAGAAACAGGAGAAGAATAGAAATATGAGAAAGAACCAATTGCAAGTTCACAAATTAACCATTTTATCTATGATGATTGCCCTTGATGTAGTCCTTACACCTATCTTTCGGATTGAGGGAATGGCACCGATGTCCAGTGTAGTCAATATTCTAGCAGGAATCATGATGGGACCTGTTTATGCTTTGGCTATGGCTACAGTGACAGCCTTTATCCGTATGACGACTCAAGGGATTCCGCCTTTAGCTCTCACAGGAGCGACTTTTGGAGCCCTTCTAGCAGGTCTCTTTTATAAGTATGGTCGAAAATTTTACTTTTCTGCTTTGGGAGAAATTTTGGGAACAGGTATTATTGGTTCAATTGTTTCCTATCCTGTTATGGTACTCTTTACAGGATCGGCCGCTAAGCTTAGCTGGTTTATCTACACCCCTCGATTTTTCGGAGCAACCTTGATTGGTACAGCGATTTCCTTTATTGCCTTTCGATTTTTAATCAAGCAGGAATTCTTTAAAAAAGTGCAGGGATATTTCTTTGTTGAAAGGATAGACTGATGCAGGCATTTACAAATCCCTTTCCTATAGGCTCTAGTTCCTTAATTCACTGTATTACCAATGAGATTTCTTGTGAGATGCTGGCAAATGGGATTTTGGCTCTGGGATGTAAACCAGTTATGGCAGATGACCCCCGTGAGGTTCTTGATTTTACTAAGCAAAGCCAGGCACTCTTCATCAATTTGGGGCATTTGTCAGCTGAGAAGGAAAAAGCAATCCGTATGGCAGCTTCTTATGCAGATCAAGTTTGTCTTCCAATGGTAGTAGATGCAGTTGGCGTAACAGTTTCATCCATTCGTAAGAGCTTAGTTAAAGACCTTTTAGACTATAGACCTACGGTACTTAAAGGAAATATGTCGGAAATCCGAAGTCTTGTTGGCTTAAAACACCACGGCGTTGGGGTAGATGCGAGTGCTAAAGATCAAGAAACTGAGGATTTGCTTCAAGTCTTGAAAGACTGGTGTCAGATCTATCCAGGTATGTCATTCTTAGTCACAGGCCCTAAGGACCTCATCGTTTCGAAGAATCAGGTCGCTGTACTGGGAAATGGCTGTGCTGAATTAGACTGGATAACAGGGACAGGAGACTTGGTTGGAGCTTTAACAGCTGTTTTTCTCAGCCAAGGAAAGGCTGCCTTTGAAGCTTCTTTCCTAGCGGTTTCTTATCTCAATATCTCCGCTGAGAGAATAGTTGTTCAAGGAATGGGATTGGAAGATTTTCGATACCAAGTACTCAATCAGCTTTCGCTCCTCAAAAGAGATGAAAATTGGCTAGATGCCATCAAAGGAGATGTTTATGAATAGAGAGGCGCTTAGACTGTATCTAGTAACCAATCGCTACCAAGATTCCTTGGAAAGCTTTCTTGAAAAGGTTGAGACGGCTTGCCGTTCAGGGGTTACTATAGTCCAATTGCGAGAAAAAAATCTTACAACCAATCAATATTATCAACTGGCAAAACAAGTCAAGGAAATAACAGATTCCTATCAGGTACCCTTGATAATCGATGATCGCTTGGATGTCTGTCTCGCAGTTGATGCTGCTGGTCTGCATATCGGAGACGATGAACTACCAGTTTCGGTTGCCAGACAAGTCTTGGGTCCTGAAAAAATCCTCGGTGTCACCGCTAAAACTGTAAAAAGAGCCCTCGAGGCAGAAGAAGGAGGGGCGAATTACTTGGGGACAGGAGCCATTTTCCCGACTACGACCAAGGAAAATGCGCCTATCACCCTGATTTCAACCTTGAAGACAATTTGCCAAAGGGTCGCCATTCCAGTAGTTGCTATTGGCGGCTTGACATCAGAGAATATTGACCAACTTATCGGCACGGGTATAGCTGGTGTAGCTGTAGTGCGTGATTTGATGCAGGCAGAAGATATAGAGGCAAAAACGCAAGCCTTCTTAACAAAGTTGGATGACATTATTTTCTAATTAATACTCAATGAAAATCAAAGAGCAAACTAGGAAGCTAGTCGCGGGCTGCTCAAAACACAGCTTTGAGGTTGCAGATAAAGTTGACGTGGTTTGAAGAAGTATAAAAACTCTCTAATTCCCTTAAAGTGGGAACTAGAGAGTTTTTTTAATCTTTAAAGCTTGTATGGTTGACTGGGCCAGAACCATGACCGAGTTGAGGGGCGTCTTGGATGGCTTTTGTGATAAAGGCCTTGGCCTTATCAACTGCCTGATAAAGATTTTTACCCTTGGCTAGTTCAGCAGTAATCACTGCAGCAAAGGTACATCCAGTACCATGTGTATGACAGGTTTGAATTCGTGGACTTTCCCAGACAAATTGGTCCTCCTTGGTAAAGAGGAAATCCTTGGCACCGCCTTCGAGATGCCCACCTTTAATAACAACAGACTGAGGACCAAATTCTTTTAAAATCAGGCGACCAGCACGCTGCATGTCTTCAGGATCATGGATTGAAAAACCAACAATTTCTTCTGCCTCAGGAAGATTCGGAGTGATGATGGTTGCAAGTGGAAGCAGGTTTGTTTTTAGGTAGGTTCTGGCACTCGCATCAATCAGGGTGTCTCCGCTTGTTGCGACCATAACAGGGTCAAGGACGTAGGGACAGTCCAGCATTTTAAGATAGGGTTGGATGATTTCCATGATTTCGGTAGTTGCCAACATCCCAGTTTTTACAGCCTGAGGCTTGATATCCGAAAAGACACTCTCCAATTGAGCTTTCAACATTTGAGGAGAAACGTGCTCGATCAATTGAACGCCTCTGGTATTTTGAGCGACAAGACTGGTCACAACGGCCATTCCATAGACATCTCTAGCTTGGAACGACTTTAAGTCAGCCATAATGCCAGCCCCACCGCTAGGGTCAGTACCTGCAATGGTCAAAGCAACGGGTAAATAAGTCATCTAAAACCTCCCAACCAACTGAAGTTTGTATTCTTAAGAACAAGCTAGTCTGTTTTAGAAAGGTAATAGAAGACTGCTAGTCCACATTATCATTTCCACTTCCATCAGCTAGCATTACCTAGATTGAGTCAAAGGGTCTAACAGTTGTTAATCTCAGCTTTACGCACCCCTAGTGGTTGTTTTCTTTTTTCTTTAGTATAGCATATTTTTATAGTTTATATAGTAAGATTTGACTGAAAATCCTTTATCAAATGGTTAAAATTCAAATTTTCAAAGAAAAGATTAATTTCATAGTTGACAAATGTAGATTTTAAGAGTATACTGATAATTGTAATCGACAAATGTAGATTTTGGAGGTGTGATTATGCAGATTTCAGATGCAGAATGGCAGGTCATGAAGATTATTTGGATGCAAGGAGAGCAGACTAGTACGGATTTGATCAGGGTTCTGGCTGAGCGATTCGACTGGTCCAAGTCAACCATTCAAACTCTTTTGGCTCGTTTGGTTGAGAAAGAGTGTCTGACAAGGAAAAAAGAAGGTAAGTCCTTTGTTTATTCGGCGCTTTTAACTCTAGACCAAAGCCGAGACTTGCTTGTCCAAGATATCAAGGATAAGGTTTGTTCCCGTAGGATTAAGAACTTGTTGGCTGATTTGATTGCTGAATGTGATTTTACTAAGGCTGACTTGGAAGACTTGGAAGCTGTGATTTCTGAGAAGAAATCAAGTGCTGTAACAGAAGTAAAATGTAATTGTATGTAAAGGAGACGTCATGTTAAATAGCATTGTAACCATTATTTGTATTGCCCTTATCGCCTTTATCTTGTTTTGGTTTTTCAAAAAGCCTGAAAAATCTGGACAAAAGGCCCAGCAAAAAAACGGCTACCAAGAGATTCGAGTGGAGGTCATGGGGGGCTATACGCCTGAGTTGATTATCCTCAAGAAATCAGTGCCAGCACGCATTGTCTTTGACCGTAAGGACCCTTCACCCTGTCTGGACCAAATTGTTTTTCCAGATTTTGGTGTACATGCGGACCTGCCTATGGGGGAAGAGTATATAGTGGAAATCACGCCTGAGCAGGCTGGAGAGTATGGTTTCTCTTGTGGCATGAATATGATGCACGGTAAGATGATTGTAGAATAGGAGAATGATATGACTGAAATTGTAAAAGCAAGTCTTGAAAATGGTGTTCAAAAAATTCGTATCACGGCAGACAAAGGCTACCATCCAGCCCACATTCAACTGCAAAAAGGAGTTCCTACTGAGATCACCTTTCACCGTGTGACACCTTCAAACTGTTATAAGGAAATTCTGTTTGAAGAAGAAGGCATCTTGGAACCAATCGGCGTAGATGAGGAGAAAGTCATTCGTTTTACACCTCAAGAATTAGGTCAACATGAATTTTCTTGTGGTATGAAGATGCAAAAGGCAAGTTATACAGTTGTTGAGAAGACTCGAAAATCTCTATCACTTTTACAGCGTTTTTGGATTACTAGTATCTTTACTGTGCCTCTTGTGATCCTCATGATTGGGATGTCGACAGGAGGAATTAGTCACCAAGTCATGCGTTGGGGCACCTTTTTAGCCACAACACCGATTATGCTAGTAGCAGGTGGTCCTTATATCCAAAGTGCTTGGGCTAGTTTTAAAAAGCACAATGCCAACATGGATACCTTGGTTGCTCTGGGAACCCTAGTGGCCTATTTCTATAGCTTAGTTGCCCTCTTCGCTGGCCTCCCCGTTTACTTTGAAAGTGCTGCATTTATCTTCTTCTTCGTTCTTATGGGAGCCGTTTTTGAGGAGAAAATGCGGAAAAATACTTCCCAAGCTGTGGAGAAATTACTTGACTTGCAGGCTAAAACTGCAGAAGTCTTGCGTGAGGATAACTATGTTCAAGTCCCTTTGGAGCAAGTCAAGGTAGGTGACCTGATTCGAGTGCGTCCCGGTGAAAAGATTGCGGTTGATGGTGTCGTAGTAGAAGGTATCTCTAGTATTGATGAGTCTATGGTGACAGGTGAGAGTCTGCCTGTGGACAAGACAGTTGGAGATACCGTCATTGGTTCAACCATCAATAATAGTGGAACACTTGTTTTTAGAGCAGAAAAAGTTGGTTCAGAGACTGTTTTGGCTCAGATTGTGGATTTTGTGAAGAAAGCTCAAACCAGTCGTGCGCCGATTCAGGACTTGACGGATAAGATTTCAGGAATTTTTGTCCCAGCAGTTGTCATTTTAGGGATTGTGACCTTTTGGGTTTGGTTCGTCTTGCTCAGGGATAGTGTGGTCGTGCTTGGAGCTAGCTTTGTGTCCTCTCTTCTCTACGGAGTGGCGGTTTTGATTATCGCCTGCCCTTGTGCATTGGGACTTGCAACACCGACAGCCCTTATGGTGGGGACAGGTCGCAGTGCCAAGATGGGAGTTCTCCTCAAAAATGGAACGGTTCTACAGGAAATCCAGAAAGTCCAAACTATTGTTTTTGATAAGACAGGAACTTTGACGGAAGGGAAACCTGTGGTCACAGATATCATCGGCGACGAAGTAGAAGTGCTTGGATTGGCAGCTTCCTTGGAAGAAGCTTCTCAACACCCATTGGCTGAGGCTATTGTTAAGCGAGCGACTGAAACTGGACTTGAGCTTCACACTGTGGAAAATTTCCAAGCCTTGCACGGAAAAGGTGTTTCAGGGCAAATCAATGGAAAACAAGTTTTGCTTGGAAATGCTAAAATGCTGGATGGCATGGATATTTCTAGCACTTATCAGGAAAAACTAGAACAACTGGAAAAAGAAGCTAAGACAGTTGTGTTCTTGGCTGTTGAGAATGAAATCAAAGGCTTGCTTGCTCTGCAAGATATTCCTAAGGAAAATGCTAAGCTTGCCATCAGTCAGTTGAAAAAACGAGGTCTTAAAACAGTCATGCTGACAGGAGATAATGCTGGTGTGGCGCGTGCCATTGCCGAGCAGATCGGAATCGAAGAGGTCATTGCAGGTGTCTTACCAGAAGAAAAAGCCCATGAAATTCATAAACTACAAGCGACTGGGAAAGTAGCCTTTGTTGGTGATGGTATCAATGACGCTCCTGCCCTCAGTGTAGCAGATGTGGGGATTGCTATGGGAGCTGGAACAGATATTGCTATTGAGTCAGCAGATTTAGTGTTGACAACCAATAACCTCCTAGGCGTGGTTCGTGCCTTTGACATGAGTAAGAAAACCTTTCATCGAATTCTGCTCAATCTTTTCTGGGCCTTTATCTACAATGTCGCCGGAATTCCGATTGCAGCAGGAGTCTTTTCAGGTGTTGGACTGGCCCTCAATCCAGAACTGGCAGGTCTAGCTATGGCCTTTAGTTCTGTATCTGTTCTGACTAGTTCACTCTTACTAAACTTTAGTAAAATAGACTAAAAGCGGGCTTGCTCGCTTTTTATACTCTTCAAAAATCTCTTCAAACCACGTCAGCTTTATCTGCAACCTCAAAGCTGTGTTTTGAGCAACCTGCGGCTAGCTTTCTAGTTTGCTCTTTGATTTTCATTGAGTATTATAAAACAGAAACTAAAAACGTTTTCAAACTGTACTGTAATAGAGAATAAAAACTTCTGAGCAGATTCTTAGTAAAGTCAAAATAAATGTGATAAATTAGTATTGTAAAAATTTACTGAAACGTTTTCAAAAACTATATGAAACCTTTTTTAGTAGATTTAAAAATATTTGAAGGAGAGTTATCATTATGACTCAAGGGAAAATTACTGCATCTGCAGCAATGCTTAATGTATTGAAAACATGGGGCGTAGACACAATCTACGGTATCCCATCAGGAACACTCAGCTCATTGATGGACGCTTTGGCTGAAGACAAAGATATCCGCTTCTTGCAAGTTCGCCACGAAGAAACAGGTGCTCTTGCAGCGGTTATGCAAGCTAAATTCGGCGGCTCAATCGGGGTTGCAGTTGGTTCAGGTGGTCCAGGTGCGACTCACTTGATTAACGGTGTTTACGATGCAGCTATGGATAACACTCCATTCCTAGCAATCCTTGGATCACGTCCAGTTAACGAACTCAACATGGATGCTTTCCAAGAATTGAACCAAAACCCAATGTACAACGGTATCGCTGTATATAACAAACGTGTAGCTTACGCTGAGCAATTGCCAAAAGTTATTGACGAAGCTTGCCGTGCTGCAGTTTCTAAAAAAGGTCCAGCTGTTGTTGAAATCCCAGTAAACTTCGGTTTCCAAGAAATCGACGAAAACTCATACTATGGATCAGGTTCATACGAGCGTTCATTCATCGCTCCTGCTTTGAACGAAGTTGAAATCGACAAAGCTGTTGAAATCTTGAACAATGCTGAACGTCCAGTTATCTATGCTGGTTACGGTGGTGTGAAAGCTGGTGAAGTGATTACTGAATTGTCACGTAAAATCAAAGCACCAATCATCACAACTGGTAAAAACTTTGAAGCTTTCGAATGGAACTATGAAGGTTTGACAGGTTCTGCTTACCGTGTTGGTTGGAAACCAGCCAACGAAGTGGTCTTTGAAGCAGACACAGTTCTTTTCCTTGGTTCAAACTTCCCATTTGCTGAAGTTTATGAAGCATTCAAGAACACTGAAAAATTCATCCAAGTTGATATTGACCCTTACAAACTTGGTAAACGTCACGCCCTTGACGCTTCAATCCTTGGTGACGCAGGTCAAGCAGCGAAAGCAATCCTTGACAAAGTGAATCCAGTTGAATCTACTCCATGGTGGCGTGCAAACGTTAAGAACAACCAAAACTGGCGTGATTACATGAACAAACTCGAAGGTAAAACTGAGGGTGAATTGCAATTGTATCAAGTTTACAATGCAATCAACAAACATGCTGATCAAGACGCTATCTTCTCAATCGACGTAGGTGACACTACTCAAACATCTACTCGTCACCTTCACATGACACCTAAGAACATGTGGCGTACATCTCCACTCTTTGCGACAATGGGTATTGCCCTTCCTGGTGGTATCGCTGCTAAGAAAGACAATCCAGATCGCCAAGTATGGAACATCATGGGTGACGGTGCATTCAACATGTGCTACCCAGACGTTATCACAAACGTTCAATACGACCTTCCAGTTATCAACGTTGTCTTCTCAAATGGTAAATATGCCTTCATCAAGGACAAATACGAAGACACAAACAAACACTTGTTTGGTTGTGACTTCCCTAATGCTGACTATGCGAAAATCGCTGAAGCTCAAGGAGCTGTTGGATTTACAGTTGACCGTATCGAAGACATCGATGCAGTTGTTGCAGAAGCTGTTAAATTGAGCAAAGAAGGTAAAACTGTTGTTATCGATGCTCGCATCACTGAACACCGTCCACTTCCAGTAGAAGTACTTGAATTGGATCCAAAACTTCACTCAGAAGAAGCAATCAAAGCCTTCAAGGAAAAATACGAAGCAGAAGAACTCGTACCATTCCGCCTCTTCTTGGAAGAAGAAGGGTTGCAATCACGCGCAATTAAATAATTTCTCTCGTCGAAAATCAAATGTAAACTGTGTTATCTTCACCTTGCCGTACTTCAGTACTGCCTGCGGTTCGATGCCTTGTTTATTCTTTGATTTTCTTAGAGCGAAACTTAAAAAGATCGGAGCAATCCGGTCTTTTTATGGAGGATAGTAAATGAATTTAAATCAATTAGATATTATCGTTTCCGATGTTCCCCAAGTCTGTGCTGACTTGGAGCGTATTTTGGATAAAAAATCCGATTATGTTGATGACAGTTTTGCTCAGTTTACGATTGGCAGTCACTGTCTGATGTTGTCCCAAAATCATTTGATTCCTTTGGAAGATTTTCAGTCAGGAATCATTATTCATATCGAGGTTGAGGATGTAGACCAGAACTACAAACGGTTGAACGAGCTTGGTATCCAGGTTTTAAACGGTCCAACTGTAAGCGATTGGGGAACAGAGTCCTTGTTAGTTAAAGGTCCAGCTGGTCTAGTGATTGATTTTTATCGTATGAAATAAGGCGCTTAATCATTTGAAGATAACCTTAACCATTCTTAAAAACAGAATGTGAGAATATGAACTATTGAAAGATCGGAGCAATCCGGTCTTTTTAATATAAAGAAATTGCATATGAATTATTGACAGCGTTTTCTTAAAACCTTATAATAAAAATATAATAGTAGAAAATGAGACTGATATGGAAAGGAGAAATATTTTTTAAACAGCAGTAGTAAGTGAATTTTCTTATTTCACTGGAACTTGGGATTGAAATATCTCCATGAATAGATAGTAGGAGGAAAGAGATGCAAAAAAAGGATGTTTATCTAATCTGTATTACCATGATTATCTGTTCAGTTATTATAGGACTGATTATAGGAAGTTTTATTTTGCATGGTCTTGAAGATATTGCAGCAATCATTAACCACGGCTTATTGACAATCAATCAGTCCATCCATTAATTGACAAGAGCTATTCATTTTTACATTTTATGGATCAAACAGATCGGAGCAATCCGGTCTTTTTCTTATCACAAGGCTGTGATAGTTTACATTTTTATAACAAAATTCCCAAATTCTTGCTTGTTTTTGTATTAAATTATAAAATAGAAAGTATAAAAGAATAAAAGAGGTTTTGAAAATGTCTGAAAAACAAATGAAAATTTTGGGTTGGGTAGCGACCTTCATGTCCATTATGATGTATGTGTCGTATTTACCACAAATCATGAATAATCTAGCTGGTCAAAAAGGGAACTTCATCCAGCTCTTGGTTGCAGCTATCAACTGTAGTCTCTGGGTTTACTACGGTCTTTTCAAGAAGGAAAGAGATATTCCCCTTGCAGCAGCTAATGCACCAGGTATTATTTTTGGCCTAGTGACGGTTATTACAGCTTTGATTTAAAAGGAACAGAGGAGACTAGTTTTCAGTCTTCTTTTTTGTTTCAGGGGAGGCTATTTACTTTTTCTAGAGGATAATTTTTTAAAAAACAATCTGATAAACTTAAATAGTAGAATAGTATCAGTATGTCACAGTATTTTATAAGAAAAGGTTTACAGAATAAGTTATAATATAAGTAAATGAACAAGCAAATAAGAAAGTGAGTAGAGTTATGACCGAAAAACTGACTTTTCCGGATGGTTTCTTGTGGGGCGGAGCGACAGCTGCCAACCAGTGTGAGGGTGCTTATAATTTAGAAGGTCGTGGATTGGCGAATGTGGATGTCGTCCCCATCGGTCCAGATCGTGAAGCCATTATCACAGGTCAGAAAAAGATGTTTTCGTTTGAGGAGGGCTATTTTTACCCAGCCAAGCAAGCTATTGATATGTACCATCATTACAAGGAAGATATTGCCCTTTTTGCGGAAATGGGCTTTAAGACTTATCGTCTATCCATTGCTTGGACTCGGATTTTTCCTAAGGGCGACGAAACAGTGCCAAATGAAGCTGGTCTAGCCTTTTATGAGGATTTATTTAAGGAGTGCCACAAGTATGGTATCCAACCTCTGGTGACTATCACTCATTTCGACTGTCCTATGCACTTGATTACAGAGTACGGTGGTTGGCGCAATCGTCGGATGTTAGACTTCTATGAAAAACTTTGTCGCACACTCTTTACCCGCTATAAGGGTTTGGTCAAATATTGGCTTACCTTCAACGAAATCAACATGATTCTCCATGCCCCCTTTATGGGAGCTGGGCTCTGTTTTGAAGAAGGAGAAAATCAAGAACTGGTTAAATATCAGGCTGCACACTATGAGTTGGTAGCTTCAGCTCTTGCGACAAAGATTGCCCACGAAATTGACCCAGAAAATAAGGTGGGATGTATGTTGGCTGCAGGGCAATACTATCCTAACACAGCCCATCCAAGAGACTACTGGGCAGCCATGGAGGAAGACCGCAAGAGTTACTTCTTCATTGATGTTCAAGCGCGTGGGGAATACCCAAACTACGCCAAGAAGCAGTGGGAGCGTGAGGGGATTGAGATTCAAATGACGGCTGAGGATCTGGACTTGTTGAAGAACAATACTGTTGACTTTGTTTCCTTCTCTTACTATGCAAGTCGAGTGGCGTCAGGTGATCCAGAAGTTAAAGAATTAACTGCTGGAAATGTTTTTGCCTCTCTCAAAAATCCTTATCTTGAATCCTCAGAATGGGGATGGCAGATTGACCCACTTGGCCTTCGCATCACCCTCAATGCCATCTGGGATCGTTACCAAAAGCCTATGTTCATCGTAGAAAATGGACTCGGTGCTATGGATACACCGGATGAAAATGGTTATGTAGCAGATGACTATCGGATTGCTTACTTAGAAGCTCACATCAAGGCTATGCGAGATGCCATTTACCAAGATGGAGTTGACTTGCTTAGTTATACGACTTGGGGCTGTATCGATCTGGTTTCAGCTGGAACAGGCGAAATGAACAAGCGCTATGGCTTTATCTATGTGGATCGAGATAATGCTGGTCATGGAAGCCTCAAACGTAGCAAGAAGAAATCCTTCTACTGGTACAAGGATGTCATTGCCAGCAATGGTGCAATCATTGAGTAGATCACATTTATTCACTATTTTTATAAAATCTTCTCCCTACTTTATAAGATGTGAAAAAGAGTTCAACTGGAACTCTTTTTTTGCTATAATGAGGGGAGAAAAATCAGACAGGAGATCGACATGTCAGAACCATTATTTTTACAATCAGTTATGCAAGAAAAAATCTGGGGTGGTACCAAGCTACGTGATGAGTTTGGATACGACATCCCAAGTGAAAAAATCGGAGAATATTGGGCCATCTCAGCTCATCCAAATGGAGTTTCAAAGGTGTCAAATGGTCGTTACGAGGGAATAGACCTAGCAACTTTGTATGCAGAACACCGTGAATTGTTTGGCAATCGTCCAGAACCTGTATTCCCACTTTTGACAAAGATTCTGGATGCCAACGACTGGCTCAGTGTCCAAGTTCATCCAGACGATGCTTATGGACTCGAGCGTGAAGGCGAACTTGGAAAAACCGAATGCTGGTACATTATCGCAGCGGACGAAGGTTCAGAGATTATCTACGGTCACAATGCTAAGTCAAAAGAAGAACTCCGCCAGCAAATCGAGGACAAGAACTGGGATGCCTTGCTGACAAAAGTACCTGTTAAAGCTGGAGATTTCTTCTATGTACCAAGTGGCACTATGCATGCTATTGGTGCGGGCATCTTGATTCTTGAAACCCAGCAGTCTAGTGACACAACCTACCGTGTCTATGACTTTGACCGTAAGGATGATAATGGTAACTTGCGTGAACTTCACCTTGAAAAATCCATTGATGTCTTGAACATTGGTGAGCCTGCAAATAGCCGTCCTGTAACTGTTAAAGCAGATGATTTGCGTTCCACTCTCCTTGTATCCAATGATTTCTTTGCAGTTTACAAGTGGGAAATTACTGGAAAAGTTGACTTCGAAAAGACAGCTGACTACAGCTTGTTTAGTGTCTTAGCTGGTCAAGGTCAACTGACTGTTGACGGAAAAAACTATCCAATCCAAAAAGGTAGCCACTTTATCCTACCAAGTGATGTTGAAGCTTGGACCTTGGAAGGACAAGATTTGGAATTGATTGTTAGCCATCCATAAAAAAGAAAGGGCCTGAGTTCATTACTCAAGTCCTTTTTGATTACATAAATTGGGCGATAAAGACCACGATGATGATGATTGGAATGATGAAACGAAGAAGGAAGAGCCAGATTTGGAACAGTCCCTGTTTCCATGCTTTTTCATCGAGATGAAGTTCCTCCATTGCAAGAGCCTTTTTAAAGATATAGCCTGTAAAAAGTGAAAGGCAGAGAGCTCCAAATGGCATAAGGAGATTGGAAACCAAGAAGTCCATAGCATCAAAGAAGGTCTTCCCAAAAATATGAACATCTGCCATAATACCGTAAGATAGGGCTGAAGGGATTCCAAAGACAAAGGTCAAAATTCCTAAAATAACACTCCATTTGGCACGCTTGCTGTTGTCCTGATTGGTGATATTGCCTACATTGATTTCCAACATAACGACAGAAGAAGTGACCGTCGCAAAGAGGAAGAGCATGAGGAAGAGGATGTAGAAAATGGTTCCAAAAGGCATCTTGTCAAAGAGCTGAGGCAAGACGATAAAGAGCAGGCTCGGTCCCCCTTCAGATTGGATATTGAAGGCTGACATGGCTGGGAAAATGGCTAGACCCGCCATGATAGATACTGAAATATTCATGGCTACGATGGAAATCCCTGACTGGACTAGATTGGTTTTTTTGTCCAAATAAGAAGCATATGTCAGCATGGCTGTAACCCCTAGTGAGAGGGCAAAGAAAGATTGTCCCAGAGCATAGAGGAGACCAGCACTTGTCAGCTTAGAGAAGTCTGGTTTTAGGAAGTAAAGAACCCCTTCCATGGCATTTGGCAAACTGAGAGAGCGCCCAATGATGACAACAAAGATGATAAAGAGCAGGGGCATCATGACTTTCGAAGCTCTTTCAATCCCTTTTTGAACCCCACGTGATACAATAAAGATATTCAATAAGATAAAGGCCGCTTGAGCTCCTAGGGCAATGTCTGGATTTGAAATGATTGAAGTAAATAACTGAGCGTAATCCCCCGTTCCACCAATTTGGAACAATTTTCCAAACTCAATGCCTAGATAAACCAGAATCCAGCCCCCAATAACACTGTAAAACGATAAAAGGATAAAAAGGGCAAAGGCACCAATCCAACCGATAAAGTTGTACTTGCTATTCTTGCCCAGTTTTCCAAAGGTTTTGATAGCTGAGACACCAGCGCTTCGGCCGAGGGTAAATTCTGCAAGCAAAAGGGGGAAACCAATTAAAATAGTGGAGATGAGAAAGACCAGTAAAAAGCCTCCTCCACCGTTAGCAGCAGTCATGTAGGGGAATTTCCAAACGGCACCAAGTCCGATAGCTGAACCAGCAGATGCTAGGATAAAGCCCAGTTTAGAACTCCATTGCGATTTTTCAGACATAGTTAAACTCCTAAAAATAGTGTTACAAAAGAAAAAGCTACTGCCCTTGGCAACTAGCCTCATAAGTACTCAAAATGAGCGTTTCTTTTGATTGATAGACTTGACTATCCTATCATGTTTTCTAAGGTCTGTCAAGAAAACCATTTTCATGTTATGATAAAGTAAAAAATTTCGCAAAAACGCTTGACTCTGACCTAAGGGAAGGGGTTATACTATCAATGTAAGGAGGAAATCATGTACCATATAAAAGAAGCTGCCCAGCTTTCGGGCGTATCTGTCAAAACCCTACACCACTACGACAAGATAGGACTTTTGGTTCCTTTAAAGTCGGAAAACGGCTATCGAATCTACAGTAAAGAGGATTTGGAACGCCTTCAAGTCATTCTTTACTACAAATATCTAGGCTTTTCTTTAGAAAAAATAGCAGAGCTATTAAAGGAAGATAGATCAAATTTATTGCCTCATTTGACCAGGCAGTTGGACTATTTGACTCGAGAAAGGGAACATCTGGATACCTTGATTTCAACCTTGCAAAAAACCATTCAAGAACAAAAAGGAGAAAGAGAAATGAGCATTCAAGAGAAATTTGCTGGATTTAACTACCAAGACCATCAAAAATACCACCACGAGGCGGTAGAGAAATATGGACAAGAAGTCATGGACCAAGCGCTCGAGCGCCAGAAAGGTCACGAAGACGAGGCTACAGCTGCCTTCAACCAAGTTTTTCAAGCTTTGGCACAAAATCTTCAAGCTGGTCTACCTGTAACAGCAACCGAAAATCAAGAAGAATCCGCTAAACTCTTGCAAGCCATCCGTACTTATGGATTTGACTGCTCTATTGAGGTATTTGGTTATATCGGTAAAGGCTACGTCTACAACCCAGAATTTAAGGAAAACATTGACAAATTTGGACCTGGAACAGCCCAGTACACATCAGATGTCATTGCCTATTATGTCCAAACTCAGACAAAATAAAATCGGAGGAGCATTCTTCCGATTTTTACTAAATTCAAGCACTATTTTCTTAATAATTTTTCTACCACATTTAGTTTTCGCATGGTCAAATCTACATTAAAAAGCTTTTCAAGATAGTTGGTATGGAGTTTCTTTTGTTTAGCAGTTCTAGGGAGATAGAGGTAAAGGCAGTGGTTACCGATACAAATTTCTTCTTCACCGTAATCAATTTTCAATTTGTCTAAAGGGAGGCTTTGAATAGATTCTTGATAAAAAATCACGTGTATACGGTCATAAAGATAGTGTTCTCCAAAAGGGTTTTCTTGGACAATGTTTTTAAAAATATCCTTATTCTTAATGATTATTTTGAGATCGGCTCCAATCTTTTTCTTTATTAGAGTATGAACCTGTTCTCGTATTTTTTCTAAGGCTAAGTTACTTTCAAGAATGATATTACCACTTTGAATATAGGTTCGAACTTGTTGAAAACCGGCTTCTGTTAAGATATCTACTAGATAAGACATTTTAGGGATAGCATTTTTTCCATTAGGAGTAACTCCCCTTAACAAGATAATATGTTCCAAAGGACTTCCTTTCTTTTGGGGCTGATTTAGCCATTAAATAATTCAGATTTAGATTGGGTTTGATCCCGCCACCCAACCAGTACAGAGGGCAGAAGTGATGTTAAACCCACCCGTGTGGGCATTGATATCCAGTACCTCGCCAGCAAAGTGGAGTCCAGGTACCAGCTTACTTTCTAGAGTTTTGGGATTGATTTCCTTGAGACTGACGCCCCCTTTGGTAACAAAGGACTTAGCAAGGGACATTTTACCAGTTACAGGAATTTTAAGTCCCTTGATAGACTGGACAAGTTGTTCGCGTTCCTTTTCAGTCAGTTGTTTGACTTTGTCAGGATAGCCTGGCACAAAAAATTCTGCCAAGCGTTCTGGAAGTAAAGTTTTTAAGGCATTTTTTAGAGATTTTTCCCGATTTTCTTCTAGAAATGTAGCCAAGTCTTTCTCAGAAAGTTGAGGTAGAACATCCAGTGAGAGAACCTCTCCGCCCTTGACAAAGCTGGACATACGCAGAGCAGCAGGGCCTGACAAACCAAAGTGGGTAAAGAGCAAATCGTGAGTGATGACATGCTTACCATAGCTTAGGGTCACATCGTCCAATGAAATTCCTTGCAAGGCCTTGTGTGGAAAATCTGTCAACAAAGGACTTTCAGCGGCTTCAAGATCGGTAATGGTATGCTTAAAATGACGGGCAATCTCGTGACCAAAACCAGTCGAACCAGTAGAGGGATAGGATTTCCCACCAGTTGTGACAATGAGTTTCTCACAAGTGAAGGTTTGGTCTGCGGACTTAAGGACAAACTGGTCGTCTATCTTTTTAACCGAAACAATCTCCGTTTGAGTAGCAACTCGACCACCGAGTTCAGTGATTTTCTTTTCCAAGGCCTCGATAATGGTCCGAGACTTGTCACTAGCAGGAAAGACGCGTCCGTGGTCTTCGACCTTAAGTTTAACACCATTTTCTGTAAAAAAATTAATGATATCATGGTTATCAAATTGGGAGAAGACACTGTAGAGAAAGCGCCCATTTCCAGGGATGCCAGCTAGTAGGTCATCTAGAGTTCCGTTGTTGGTTACATTGCAACGTCCCCCACCAGTACCAGCTAATTTTTTTCCAAGTTTCCGATTTTTTTCGATGAGGAGGGTTTTCTGTCCATAAAAGCTACTGGAAATCGTAGCCATCATACCAGCAGGACCTCCACCAATGACGATAGTATCAAAATGTTTCATAGCTCTATTGTACCACAAAAAAACAAGAGATGAAGTCACCTCTTGTCAAGAATGCAATTAATCAATTTCATACCCCATCAGCAAACCACCATCTTCTGCATAAAAACTGCAGAGACCAGATGTTGGGAGAATTTTAATATCCGCCTGTGGGAAGGTTTCACGTATTCGGTCTGAAAGCTGTTGGCAACATTTCTCGTTATTACGTTGGGCCATGACAATACGGCCACCAGCATATCCAGCTTTAATGATTTCATCATAGGCAGCTTGAACTGATTTCTTTGGTCCTCGTGCTTTTTGTAGCAATTCGAGAGTTCCAGTTTCACTAGCTTCTCCGACCATACGGATATTGAGAAGGCCAACGACCGTACCGATAAGCTTGCTCAAACGGCCGTTCTTCACCAAGTTATCGACTTTAGCTAGGACAAAAAGTAACTTGGTTTTTTCTTGATAGGCGGTGATAGCTTCAACCACTTCTTCAAAAGATAAGCCCTGGTCGATCAAGTCATTCAATTTTTCTACGAGCAAGTCAACTTCCCCACCAGCAGACAAACTATCAATTATATGAATTTTAGTATCAGGATGTTCTTCCAGATAAATATTTTTTGCTAGTTGAGCACTATTGTGACTGCCAGAGAGAGTACCTGTGATGGTTACTAGGAAAATGTTTTTGGCACCTTCAAATGCTCGCAAATAGTCATCTGGACTTGGACAAGCTGATTTTGAAGCTTCTGCAGTTGCATACATGGTTTCCATCATTTGGTCAATATCAAGACTGGCATCATCAACAAAAATCTGATCAGCTACTTGAATGGTTAAGGGGACACTTACAAAGGTCGTGTCAATAGCTGGTGTTGCCAGCTGACGATAATCACAACCAGAGTCAGCAATAATCTTCCAAGTCATAGAAATTCTCCATCTTTGTCAGTTATACATTGACAAAGGTTCTGTCTTTTTTTACAATTATATCATGAAAGCCCTTGAAACAAAAGCCTCATCCGTCTGTTGTGACAAGTAGAAAGAAAATGTTATGTCTGAACGTAGAATCTCTGAAAAGTCTCTTGAAAATCTCAGAAAATCAAACCAAGAATCCAATTTATTAACTAGAGAAGCCATCGAAACAGCCCTCTTGCAACTCTTGGAAAAAAAGGACTTGACCAAGATTAGTATTTCTGAATTGGTCAAACGTGCAGGCGTTTCTCGTGCGGCCTTTTATCGCAATTATGATTCCAAAGAGGAGATTTTAGAAAGTGTCTTTAAACGAACTGTCCACAATATTATGGAACAGTTGCATCATTATGATTTAAAGACAGACCTTTATCTGGTCTGGGTTCACCTTTTCCGGGAAGCCAGAAAGGAAGCCAGAGTGATTCAACTGGCCTTGGATTACCATCTGGAAAAAATCTTTGTCCAAGCCATGCAGGAGTTTCTGGAAAAATACCATGGAAAATCAAAAGGTGTCAGCTCTTATCTTCATTCCTTTTGGAGCTCAGCCATCGTCTCAGTCCTTTTAAAATGGATCAAGGATGGCATGAAGGTACCTGCTGAAAAGATTGCAGATTTACGGTTACCATTTTTTAAAAAATAGAGAAAAAGGAGAAGAGATATGACTGAAAAAAGACTGGCCTGGGATGAGTATTTTGCAGCCCAAGCTCTACTAATTGCCAATCGTTCCACTTGTAAACGTGCCAAAGTGGGCGCGATTCTGGTAAAAGATAATAAGGTTATTTCCACTGGTTACAATGGTTCAGTGTCAGGAACCGAGCATTGTATTGACCACGAATGTCTGGTTATTGAAGGCCACTGTGTTCGAACTCTTCACGCTGAGGTTAATGCCATTCTCCAAGGTGCAGAACGTGGGGTTCCCAAAGGCTTTACAGCCTATGTGACCCACTTTCCATGTCTAAACTGTACAAAACAATTGCTTCAGGTTGGTTGCAAGCGTGTGGTTTATATCAACCAGTACAGAATGGACGACTACGCCCAATACCTTTATCAAGAAAAGGGGACAGAATTGACTCATTTACCACTTGAGACAGTACAGACAGCTCTTAAAGAGGCTGATCTAATGTAAAAAATATCAAAAATAAATGGTTTAGAAAGATTTTTAAACCGTTTTTTGGTATAATAAGAAGAATAAATTGAAAGAAGGAATTCCAAAAATGGGAAAAATTGAAGTTATTAATCATCCACTGATTCAACACAAATTGTCAATCTTACGTCGTACAGATACTTCTACAAAAGCTTTCCGTGAGCTAGTAGATGAGATTGCAATGTTGATGGGATATGAAGTACTTCGTGATCTTCCACTAGAAGATGTGGAAATCGAAACACCAATCACAAAAACAGTTCAAAAACAATTGGCAGGTAAGAAATTGGCTATCGTTCCAATCTTGCGTGCAGGTATCGGGATGGTTGATGGACTTTTGAGCTTGGTTCCAGCTGCTAAAGTTGGCCACATCGGTATGTACCGTGATGAAGAAACGCTTCAACCAGTTGAGTACTTGGTGAAATTGCCTGAAGATATTGACCAACGTCAAATTTTTGTGGTAGACCCAATGTTGGCAACAGGTGGCTCAGCAATCTTGGCTGTTGATTCTCTTAAAAAACGTGGCGCATCAAATATCAAATTTGTCTGCCTTGTATCTGCTCCAGAAGGTGTTAAAGCCCTTCAAGAAGCTCATCCAGATGTAGAAATCTTTACAGCAGCCTTGGATGAACGCTTGAACGAACACGGTTATATCGTTCCAGGTCTTGGAGATGCTGGGGACCGCTTGTTCGGTACAAAATAAAATAAAAAAGAGATTGACTTGGAAAAGGATTTCCAGTCACGAAAGGAGGTTGAATTTTTGTTTCTGTCTAATGAAAACAGAGCAAAAATTTGACCTTTTTTGACCAAGATATTATAATAGTCTTATCTTCAGTCATTTGACCAATAAAATTAAAACTCAAAAGGAGAAATAAATGATTCCTGTAGTTATTGAACAAACAAGCCGTGGAGAACGTTCCTACGATATTTACTCACGTCTTCTTAAAGACCGCATCATTATGCTGACAGGCCCAGTTGAAGACAATATGGCCAACTCTGTTATTGCCCAGTTGCTTTTCTTGGATGCCCAAGATAGTACAAAGGATATTTACCTTTATGTCAATACACCTGGTGGTTCCGTTTCAGCTGGTTTGGCAATCGTTGATACCATGAACTTTATCAAGGCAGATGTCCAAACCATTGTTATGGGAATGGCAGCATCTATGGGGACGGTCATTGCATCAAGTGGAGCAAAAGGCAAACGTTTCATGCTTCCAAATGCAGAGTATATGATCCACCAACCAATGGGTGGTACAGGTGGAGGTACTCAGCAAACCGATATGGCGATCGCTGCAGAACACTTGCTTAAAACTCGTAATACCTTGGAAAAAATCTTGGCTGAAAATTCAGGTCAGTCAATCGAAAAAGTTCACGCAGATGCAGAACGCGATAACTGGATGAGTGCCCAAGAAACACTTGAATATGGCTTTATTGATGAAATCATGGCCAACAATTCATTGAATTAATGATCAAAGAAGGCAAACTCGACTGGGTTTGCTTTTTTTGGTATAATAGGGAGAGATTTCTTAGAAAGAGGATTTATCATGTTTGAAAAAGTCAATCGATCTGGCTTGATTATCTATCTTTACTATAATCGTGATGCCAAAAAATTGCAGGATTATGGAGATATTACCTATCATTCCAAGAAACATCGTTACTTACAACTCTATGTTCCAACTCAAGAAATGGAGCAATTGGTCGGGCGCTTGGGCAAGGAAAAGTTTATAAAAAAAGTCAGGGTTTGTCATATCCAAGAGCTGGAAACACCCTTTGTGGGCAATCTTCATCGAGAGGAAAACGTTATCATCGAAAAAGTTCAAGAAAAGTGTTGACAATTTTCTGATAATTCGGTATATTCTTAACATGCTATTTATTTAAGAAATAAGGAGACAAAAAAAGATGAAGAAAAAATTTGCCCTATCGTTTGTGGCGCTTGCAAGTGTAGCACTTCTTGCAGCCTGTGGAGAAGTGAAGTCTGGAGCGTCAAACGCTGCTGGTAACTCAGTAGAGGAAAAGACAATCAAAATTGGATTTAACTTCGAAGAAACTGGTGCCGTAGCTGCCTACGGAACATCTGAACAAAAAGGTGCCCAACTTGCCGTTGATGAAATCAATGCAGCAGGTGGTATCGACGGAAAACAAATCGAAGTAGTTGATAAAGATAATAAATCTGAAACTGCTGAGGCGGCTTCAGTAACAACTAACCTAGTAACCCAATCTAAGGTATCAGCAATCGTAGGACCTGCGACATCTGGTGCAACTGCAGCTGCTGTAGCTAACGCTACAAAAGCAGGTGTTCCATTGATTTCGCCAAGTGCGACTCAAGATGGATTGACTAAAGGTCAAGATTACCTCTTTATCGGAACTTTCCAAGATAGCTTCCAAGGAAAAATTATCTCAAACTATGTTTCTGAAAAATTGCAAGCTAAGAAAGTTGTTCTTTACACTGATAATGCTAGCGACTATGCTAAAGGTATTGCCAAAGCCTTCCGTGAAGCTTACAAAGGTGAAATCGTTGCAGATGAAACTTTCGTAGCAGGTGACACAGACTTCCAAGCAGCCCTTACAAAAATGAAAGGGAAAGATTTTGATGCTATCATCGTTCCTGGTTACTACACTGAAGCTGGTAAAATTGTAAACCAAGCGCGTGGTATGGGAATTGACAAACCAATCGTTGGTGGTGATGGATTCAACGGTGAAGAGTTTGTACAACAAGCAACTCCTGAAAAAGCATCAAACATCTACTTTATCTCAGGCTTCTCAACTACTGTAGAAGTTTCAGCTAAAGCAAAAGCTTTCCTTGATGCTTACCGTGCTAAGTACAACGAAGAGCCTTCAACATTTGCAGCCTTGGCTTATGACTCAGTTCACCTTGTAGCAAACGCAGCAAAAGGTGCTAAAAACTCTGGCGAAATCAAGGATAACCTTGCTAAAACAAAAGATTTTGAAGGTGTAACTGGTCAAACAAGCTTCGATGCAGACCACAACACAGTCAAAACTGCTTACATGATGACCATGAACAATGGTAAGGTTGAAGCAGCAGAAGTTGTAAAACCATAATAGAAAATGTTGAAATAGGGAATGAGCCTTTGACTCACTCCCTGTTTCGATGTTTAATACTCTTCAAAAATCAAATTCAAACTGCGTCAACGTCGCCTTGCCGTACTCAAGTACAGCCTGTGGCTAGTTTCCTAGTTTGCTCTTTGATTTTTATTGAGTATAAGAACTTATAAAAAGTGAGGGAAAACCCTCGAAATTATAAATAGAAAGAGTGAATCTTATGCTCCAACAACTAGTAAATGGTTTGATTCTAGGTAGTGTTTATGCGCTGTTAGCCCTAGGATATACCATGGTTTACGGAATTATCAAGCTCATCAACTTCGCCCACGGTGATATTTATATGATGGGAGCCTTTATCGGTTATTTCTTGATTAATTCTTTCCAAATGAATTTCTTTGTAGCTCTTATTGTAGCTATGTTAGCGACAGCCATTCTTGGTGTCGTGATTGAGTTCCTTGCTTACCGACCTTTGCGTCACTCTACTCGTATTGCTGTTTTGATTACAGCTATTGGGGTTTCTTTCCTATTGGAATATGGGATGGTCTATCTGGTTGGTGCTAATACCCGTGCCTTCCCTCAAGCGATTCAAACAGTTCGCTATGATTTGGGACCAGTTAGCCTAACAAACGTGCAGTTAATGATTTTGGCCATTTCCTTGATTTTGATGATTTTGTTACAAGTCATTGTCCAAAAGACTAAGATGGGGAAAGCCATGCGTGCAGTATCCGTAGATAGCGATGCGGCGCAATTGATGGGGATCAATGTAAACCGTACTATCAGCTTTACCTTCGCTTTGGGGTCAGCTCTTGCGGGTGCGGCTGGTGTTCTGATTGCCCTCTATTATAACTCTCTTGAGCCTTTGATGGGAGTTACTCCAGGTCTTAAATCTTTCGTTGCCGCAGTACTTGGTGGTATCGGAATTATTCCTGGTGCAGCTCTTGGTGGTTTTGTGATTGGTCTATTGGAAACCTTTGCGACAGCCTTTGGAATGTCAGACTTCCGTGATGCTATTGTTTATGGAATCTTGTTGTTGATCTTGATTGTCCGCCCAGCTGGTATCCTTGGTAAAAATGTGAAAGAGAAGGTGTAAACGATGAAAGAAAATTTAAAAGTTAATATTCTATGGTTACTCCTTTTGTTAGCTGGCTATGGCTTGATTAGTGTATTGGTTTCAGTCGGAGTACTCAATCTATTCTATGTACAGATTTTACAACAAATCGGAATTAATATTATTCTGGCTGTTGGTCTCAACTTAATCGTTGGTTTTTCAGGCCAATTTTCACTTGGTCATGCTGGTTTCATGGCGATTGGTGCCTATGCCGCTGCTATTATTGGTTCTAAATCACCAACCTACGGTGCCTTCTTTGGAGCCATGCTGTTAGGTGCTTTGCTTTCAGGAGCAGTTGCCTTGCTTGTCGGAATTCCAACCTTACGCTTGAAGGGGGATTACCTTGCGGTAGCAACTCTCGGTGTTTCTGAAATTATCCGTATCTTTATCATCAATGGTGGAAGCCTTACAAATGGTGCAGCAGGTATCTTGGGAATTCCTAACTTTACAACCTGGCAAATGGTTTACTTCTTTGTCGTGATTACAACCATTGCAACCTTGAACTTTTTGCGTAGTCCAATTGGTCGTTCAACTCTCTCTGTTCGTGAGGATGAAATCGCTGCTGAGTCAGTTGGGGTTAATACGACTAAGATTAAAATCATCGCCTTCGTCTTTGGTGCTATTACTGCAAGTATTGCAGGGTCACTTCAGGCAGGATTTATCGGTTCAGTTGTACCGAAAGATTACACTTTCATCAACTCAATCAACGTTTTGATCATTGTTGTCTTTGGTGGACTTGGTTCCATTACAGGTGCTATTGTTTCAGCTATTGTTCTTGGAATTTTGAATATGCTTCTCCAAGATGTTGCTAGTGTGCGTATGATTATTTATGCTTTGGCCTTGGTATTGGTAATGATTTTCAGACCAGGTGGACTACTTGGGACATGGGAATTGAGCCTATCACGTTTCTTTAAAAAATCTAAGAAGGAGGAACAAAACTAATGGCATTACTTGAAGTAAAACAGTTAACCAAACATTTTGGCGGTCTAACAGCTGTTGGAGATGTGACTCTTGAATTGAACGAAGGGGAATTGGTTGGACTAATCGGTCCAAATGGAGCTGGTAAAACCACCCTTTTCAATCTCTTGACAGGTGTTTATGAACCAAGTGAGGGAACAGTAACACTAGATGGTCACCTTTTGAATGGAAAGTCACCTTATAAGATTGCTTCTTTGGGACTTGGACGTACATTCCAAAATATCCGTCTCTTTAAAGATTTAACAGTTTTGGACAATGTTTTGATTGCTTTTGGCAACCATCACAAACAACATGTTTTTGCTAGTTTCTTACGCTTACCAGCTTTTTACAAGAGTGAAAAAGAATTAAAGGCTAAGGCTTTGGAATTGTTGAAAATCTTTGATTTAGATGGTGATGCAGAAACTCTTGCTAAAAATCTTGCCTACGGACAACAACGTCGTTTGGAAATTGTTCGTGCTCTCGCTACGGAACCTAAAATTCTCTTTTTAGATGAACCAGCAGCAGGTATGAACCCACAGGAAACAGCCGAATTGACTGAGTTAATTCGTCGTATCAAAGATGAATTTAAGATTACGATCATGCTGATTGAACACGATATGAATCTGGTCATGGAAGTGACAGAACGTATCTACGTACTTGAATATGGTCGTTTGATTGCTCAGGGAACTCCAGACGAAATTAAGACCAATAAACGCGTTATCGAAGCTTATCTAGGAGGTGAAGCCTAATGTCTATGTTAAAAGTTGATAATCTTTCTGTGCATTACGGTATGATCCAAGCAGTCCGTGATGTAAGCTTTGAAGTAAATGAAGGAGAGGTTGTTTCCCTTATCGGTGCCAATGGTGCAGGTAAGACAACCATTCTCCGTACCTTGTCTGGTTTGGTTAGACCGAGTTCAGGAAAGATTGAATTTTTAGGTCAAGAAATCCAAAAAATGCCAGCTCAAAAAATCGTGGCAGGTGGTCTTTCACAAGTTCCAGAAGGACGCCACGTCTTTCCTGGCTTAACTGTTATGGAAAATCTTGAAATGGGAGCTTTCTTAAAGAAAAATCGTGAAGAAAATCAAGCCAACTTGAAGAAAGTTTTCTCACGCTTTCCTCGTCTTGAAGAACGGAAGAACCAAGATGCAGCTACTCTTTCAGGGGGAGAACAGCAAATGCTTGCCATGGGACGCGCCCTCATGTCAACACCAAAACTTCTTCTTTTAGATGAACCATCAATGGGACTTGCCCCAATCTTTATCCAAGAGATTTTTGATATCATTCAAGACATCCAGAAACAAGGAACAACCGTCCTCTTGATTGAACAAAATGCCAATAAAGCACTCGCAATCTCTGACCGAGGCTATGTACTGGAAACAGGGAAAATCGTTCTATCAGGAACAGGAAAAGAACTCGCTTCATCAGAAGAAGTCAGAAAAGCATATCTAGGTGGCTAAAAAGGTCCGGGGGACCTTTTTAGTCGGCGGATGAAGATTGCGAAGCAATTATCAAATCCACTGGATTGTTTTAGTCGGTGGATGAGGATTACGAAGTAATCATCATTATAGTCCAGGGGATCTTTTTAGTTGACAGATATAGATTGTAAAGCAATCTTTATCTACATTAAAAGGTTAATTTCTAATAATTGAAAAAAATGGAATGAAACGTTTCTTACATTCATTCAGAGGGCTCGATTTCAGAGCTCTTTTTGCTAGCTTATTCATACTTTTCTGAATTTTGAAAAAGAAATGTAAGCGTTTGATAGATTTACAAAAAGATTGTATAATAGGGATAAGAATAGAAAAGGAGAAGTCTCATGGCAGTTAAAGATTTTATGACCCGCAAGGTAGTTTATATTAGTCCAGATACAACAGTATCTCATGCAGCAGATTTGATGAGAGAGCAAGGGTTGCACCGCTTGCCTGTTATCGAAAATGATCAATTGGTTGGTTTGGTAACTGAGGGAACCATTGCCCAAGCTAGTCCATCCAAAGCAACAAGTCTTTCTATCTATGAGATGAATTATCTTCTAAATAAGACAAAAGTAAAAGATGTGATGATTCGCGATGTTGTCACTGTTTCAGGCTATGCGAGTCTAGAGGATGCAACTTATCTGATGTTGAAAAATAAGATTGGTATTCTTCCTGTCGTAGATAATCATCAAGTATACGGAGTTATTACGGATCGTGACGTTTTCCAAGCCTTTCTTGAAATTGCAGGTTATGGTGAAGAAGGGATTCGTGTGCGCTTTGTTACGGAAAACGAAGTTGGCGTTCTTGGAAAAATTATTTCTTTGATTGTAGAAGAAAATTTGAATATCTCGCATACAGTCAATATTCCGCGTAAGGATGGTAAGGTCATTATCGAAGTTCAAATCGATGGATCAATTGATTTACCAGCCTTGAAAGAAAAATTTGAATCAGAGAATATTCAAGTAGAAGAGATTACTCGTACTTCAGCAAAAGTCTTGTAAGAAGGGAAGCCGAAAGGCTTCTTTTTACGTGTAATAAGGGATTAGAGCAAAAGATGGAAAGAAATGATAAAATATGCTATAATGAAATAATGTAAAAAAGGAGTATTTATGGACATTTCAGAAATTCGTCAGAAAATTGACGCAAATCGTGAAAAATTAGCTTCTTTCAGGGGGTCTCTTTGACCTCGAAGGTTTAGAGGAAGAGATTGCCATCTTGGAAAACAAGATGACAGAACCTGATTTTTGGAACGATAATATCGCGGCCCAAAAAACGTCGCAAGAATTAAATGAATTAAAAAACACCTATAACACCTTTCACAAAATGGAAGAGTTGCAGGATGAAGTTGAAATTTTATTAGACTTTTTAGCTGAAGATGAGTCGGTACATGAAGAATTGGTTGAACAGTTGTCAGAACTTGATAAGATGATGACCAGTTACGAGATGACCTTGCTCTTGTCAGAACCTTATGACCATAATAATGCCATCTTGGAAATCCATCCAGGATCCGGTGGTACTGAGGCTCAGGACTGGGGTGATATGTTGCTTCGTATGTACACTCGCTATGGAAATGCTAAAGGCTTTAAAGTGGAAGTATTGGATTACCAAGCAGGAGATGAAGCTGGTATCAAGTCAGTAACCTTATCTTTTGAAGGACCTAATGCCTATGGTCTTCTCAAGTCAGAAATGGGTGTACACCGTTTGGTACGAATTTCACCATTTGACTCTGCTAAACGTCGCCACACCTCTTTCACATCTGTAGAAGTGATGCCAGAATTGGATGATACTATTGAAGTAGAAATCCGTGAAGATGATATCAAGATGGATACTTTCCGTTCAGGTGGTGCTGGTGGACAAAACGTCAACAAGGTTTCCACAGGTGTGCGTTTGACACACATTCCTACGGGAACTGTCGTTCAGTCAACAGTCGATCGTACCCAGTATGGAAATAGAGATCGTGCCATGAAGATGTTGCAGGCTAAGCTCTATCAAATGGAGCAGGAGAAGAAAGCTGCGGAAGTCGATTCCCTCAAGGGTGAGAAAAAGGAAATCACATGGGGAAGTCAAATTCGTTCTTATGTTTTCACGCCATATACTATGGTAAAAGACCATCGAACTAACTTTGAAGTTGCACAAGTAGATAAGGTTATGGATGGAGACCTAGATGGTTTTATTGATGCCTATCTCAAGTGGAGAATCAGCTAAGATAGAAAGGAACTCACATGTCAATTATTGAAATGAGAGATGTCGTCAAAAAATACGACAACGGAACGACTGCCCTACGTGGTGTTTCGGTAAGCGTTCAACCAGGGGAATTTGTTTACATCGTAGGACCTTCAGGAGCTGGGAAATCAACCTTTATTCGTTCTTTGTATCGCGAAGTAAAAATCGAAAAAGGAAGCTTATCTGTTGCTGGTTTTAATCTGGTTAAAATTAAAAAGAAAGATGTTCCTCTCCTACGTCGTAGTGTTGGGGTTGTCTTCCAAGATTATAAACTGTTACCAAAGAAAACCGTTTATGAAAATATTGCTTATGCAATGGAGGTAATTGGAGAAAGTCGCCGTAATATCAAAAAACGTGTTATGGAAGTCTTAGACTTGGTTGGATTGAAGCATAAGGTTCGTTCTTTCCCAAATGAACTTTCAGGGGGAGAACAGCAACGGATTGCAATTGCACGTGCCATTGTAAACAATCCAAAAGTATTGATTGCGGACGAACCAACAGGAAACTTGGACCCAGATAATTCATGGGAAATTATGAACTTGCTGGAACGCATCAATCTCCAAGGTACAACTGTCTTGATGGCTACCCACAACAGTCAGATTGTAAATACCTTGCGCCACCGTGTCATTGCCATTGAAAATGGCCGTGTCGTTCGTGACGAAGCTAAAGGAGAATATGGATACGATGATTAGTAGATTTTTTCGTCATTTATTTGAATCGTTAAAAAGTTTGAAACGAAATGGCTGGATGACAGTAGCTGCTGTTAGTTCAGTTATGATTACTTTGACCTTGGTTGCAATATTTGCATCTGTTATCTTTAATACGGCTAAACTAGCTACAGATATCGAAAATAATGTCCGAGTAATGGTATACATTCGTAAGGACGTAGCTGATAATAGTGAGACGATTGAAAAAGAAGGTCAAACTGTTACAAATAACGACTACCATAAGGTATATGATGCTTTGAAAGGTATGTCAACCGTTAAAAGTGTTACGTTTTCAAGTAAAGAAGAACAATATGAAAAGTTGACAGAAACAATGGGGGACAACTGGAAAATCTTTGAAGGCGATGCCAATCCTCTCTATGATGCATATATCGTTGATACAAATACACCAAGTGATGTAAAGACAGTAGCAGAAGAGGCTAAAAAAATCGAAGGTGTATCAGAAGTTCAAGATGGTGGTGCTAATACAGAACGCTTGTTTAAGTTAGCCTCATTTATTCGTGTTTGGGGACTAGTTATCGCTGGATTATTGATTTTCATTGCGGTGTTCTTGATTTCTAATACTATACGTATCACCATTATTTCACGAAGCCGTGAAATTCAAATCATGCGTTTAGTAGGTGCTAAGAATGGCTATATCCGCGGACCTTTCTTGCTTGAAGGTGCCTTCATTGGTTTGCTTGGAGCAACACTTCCATCAGTTCTGGTATTTATTGTCTATAAAATGGTTTACCAATCTGTTAATAAGTCATTGGTTGGTCAGAACCTTTCAATGATATCACCAGAAGTATTCAGTCCACTGATGATTGCCTTATTATTTGTGATTGGAATTTTTATCGGTTCAATCGGATCAGGAATTTCAATGCGCCGATTCCTGAAAATCTAAAATAGAAGTATATTTGAGGAGATTTTAATATCTCCTTTTTTACTACAAAAATTTTAGAAAAAAGTCTACTTTTTTTTATAAAAGCCTTTACAAAAAAAATTAAAGTGGTATAATTGAATTATAGAAAGTGCAAACGTTTTCGTAAAACGTTTGCCTAAATAAAAATAAAGGAGATTTGAATGATGAAAGATACATTCAAAAATGTCTTGTCTTTCGAGTTTTGGCAAAAATTCGGTAAGGCTTTGATGGTGGTTATCGCGGTTATGCCGGCTGCTGGTTTGATGATTTCAATCGGTAAGTCTATCGTAATGATTAACCCAACTTTTGCACCACTTGTAGTTACAGGTGGAATTCTTGAGCAAATTGGTTGGGGGGTTATCGGTAACCTTCACATTTTGTTTGCCCTAGCAATTGGAGGAAGCTGGGCTAAAGAACGTGCTGGTGGTGCTTTCGCCGCTGGTCTTGCCTTCATCTTGATTAACCGTATCACTGGTACAATCTTTGGTGTATCAGGAGATATGTTGAAAAATCCAGATGCTATGGTCACAACTCTCTTTGGTGGTTCAATCAAAGTTGCTGATTACTTCATTAGTGTTCTTGAAGCTCCAGCATTGAACATGGGTGTGTTTGTAGGGATTATCTCAGGTTTTGTAGGGGCAACTGCTTACAATAAATACTACAACTTCCGTAAACTTCCTGATGCACTTTCATTCTTCAACGGGAAACGTTTCGTACCATTTGTAGTTATTCTTCGTTCAGCAATCGCTGCAATTCTACTTGCTGCCTTCTGGCCAGTAGTTCAAACAGGTATCAATAGCTTTGGTATCTGGATTGCCAACTCACAAGAAACTGCTCCAATCCTTGCACCATTCTTGTATGGTACTTTGGAACGTTTGCTCTTGCCATTTGGTCTTCACCATATGTTGACTATCCCAATGAACTACACAGCTCTTGGTGGTACTTATGACATTTTAACTGGTGCAGCTAAAGGTACTCAAGTATTTGGTCAAGACCCACTATGGCTTGCATGGGTAACAGACCTTGTTAACCTTAAAGGTACAGATGCAAGTCACTACCAACAATTGTTAGATACTGTTCACCCAGCTCGTTTCAAAGTTGGACAAATGATCGGTTCATTCGGTATCTTGATGGGTATGATCGTTGCTATCTACCGTAATGTCGATGCTGATAAGAAACATCAATATAAAGGTATGATGATTGCGACAGCTCTTGCAACATTCTTGACAGGGGTTACTGAACCAATCGAATACATGTTCATGTTTGTAGCAACACCTATGTATCTTGTTTACTCACTTGTTCAAGGTGCTGCCTTCGCTATGGCTGACGTAGTAAACCTACGTGTCCACTCATTCGGTTCAATTGAATTCTTGACTCGTACACCACTAGCAATTAATGCTGGTATTGGTATGGATATCGTTAACTTTATCTGGGTAACTGTTCTCTTTGCCGTAATCATGTACTTTATCGCAAACTTCATGATTCAAAAATTCAACTACGCAACTCCAGGACGTAACGGAAATTATGAAACTGCTGAAGGTTCAGAAGAAGCTAGTAGCGAAGTGAAAGTTGCAGCAGGCTCTCAAGCTGTAAACATTATTAACCTTCTTGGTGGACGTGCAAACATCGTTGATGTTGATGCATGTATGACTCGTCTTCGTGTAACTGTAAAAGATGCTGACAAAGTCGGTGATGCAGAACAATGGAAAGCAGAAGGAGCTATGGGTCTTGTCATGAAAGGACAAGGAGTTCAAGCTATCTACGGTCCAAAAGCAGACGTATTGAAATCTGATATCCAAGATATCCTTGATTCAGGTGAAATCATTCCTGAAACTCTTCCAAGCCAAATGACTGAAGCACAACAAAACACTGTTCACTTCAAAGGTCTTACTGAGGAAGTTTACTCAGTAGCAGACGGTCAAGTTGTTGCTTTGGAACAAGTAAAAGATCCAGTATTTGCTCAAAAAATGATGGGTGATGGATTTGCAGTAGAACCTGCAAATGGAAACATTGTATCTCCAGTTTCAGGTACTGTATCAAGCATCTTCCCAACAAAACATGCTCTTGGTATTGTGACTGAACCAGGTCTTGAAGTATTGGTTCACATTGGTTTGGACACAGTAAGTCTTGAAGGTAAACCATTTACAGTTCATGTTGCTGAAGGACAAAAAGTTGCAGCAGGAGATCTTCTTGTCACAGCTGACTTGGATGCTATCCGTGCAGCAGGACGTGAAACTTCAACAGTAGTTGTCTTCACAAATGGTGATGCAATTAAATCAGTTAAATTAGAAAAAACAGGTTCTCTTGCAGCTAAAACAGCAGTTGCTAAAGTAGAATTGTAATATACTTGAGGTTGGAAGCTGTATTCCAACCTCTTATTTTGGGAGAAAAGAATGAAATTTTTAACACTCAATACTCACAGTTGGATGGAGAAAGAAGCAGAGGAAAAATTCCAGATTTTGCTTGAGGATATTCTTGAAAAAGACTATGATTTGATTTGTTTCCAAGAAATCAATCAGGAGATCACTTCGCCAGTGGTGGAGGTTAATGACCTTTATCAAGCTTTGCCAGCAGCTGAGCCTATTCACCAAGACCATTATGTTAGACTTTTGGTTGAAAAGTTGTCAGAGCAAGGGAAAGATTACTACTGGACTTGGGCCTATAACCATATTGGTTATGACCGCTACCATGAAGGTGTGGCTATCTTGTCTAAAACACCTATTGAAGCAAGAGAAATTTTGGTTTCAGATGTGGATGATCCAACAGACTATCATACTCGCCGTGTCGCCCTGGCTGAAACTGTAGTTGATGGCAAGGACCTTGCAGTTGCCAGTGTCCACCTTTCTTGGTGGGATAAAGGTTTCCAAGAAGAATGGGCGCGATTTGAGGCTGTCTTGAAAGAATTGAACAAGCCACTTTTGCTGGCTGGAGATTTCAATAACCCAGCTGGTCAGGAAGGTTACCAAGCAATTTTAGCTAGTCCATTAGGCTTACAAGACGCATTTGAAGTTGCTCAAGAGAGAAGTGGTAGCTATACTGTTCCACCAGAAATTGATGGATGGAAGGGGAACACAGAACCCCTTCGAATCGACTATGTTTTTACTACCAAGGAGTTAGCGGTGGAAAATTTACATGTCGTATTTGATGGTAACAAGAGTCCACAAGTGAGTGATCACTATGGCTTGAATGCTATTTTAAACTGGAAATAATGACTGAAAAGAGGTTGGGATTCACAAATTCCAGCCTTTTTTACTAGAGAAGCTACTAGAAATAGCCTAAATAAGTGAGACTACTGAAATGGAATAAAATGTGGTATAATTGAACAGATAGATAGAATCGAGGATATTATGTCATTTACGAAATTTCAATTTAAAAACTATATTAAAGAAGCCTTGGAGGAGTTGAAATTTACAACTCCTACAGAGGTGCAAGATAAGTTGATTCCGATTGTCTTGGCAGGTCGTGACCTAGTCGGTGAATCGAAAACAGGTTCAGGTAAGACTCATACTTTCTTGTTGCCGATTTTCCAGCAATTAGATGAAGCTAGCGATAGTGTACAAGCAGTGATTACGGCACCGAGCCGTGAGTTGGCTACTCAGATTTACCAAGCAGCTCGTCAGATTGCAGCCCACTCAGAAGTGGAAATTCGTGTGGTTAATTATGTGGGGGGGACAGATAAGGCTCGCCAGATTGAGAAATTAGCAAGCAACCAACCTCATATTGTTATCGGTACGCCAGGCCGTATCTATGACTTGGTTAAATCTGGTGATTTAGCTATTCACAAGGCCAAGACCTTTGTGGTCGATGAGGCAGATATGACCTTGGATATGGGATTCTTAGAAACTGTTGATAAGATTGCTGGAAGCCTTCCAAAAGACCTGCAATTCATGGTCTTCTCAGCGACTATCCCACAAAAGTTGCAACCATTCTTGAAAAAATACTTGTCAAATCCTGTTATGGAGAAAATCAAGACCAAAACGGTCATTTCTGATACCATTGATAATTGGTTGATTTCGACCAAGGGCCGAGATAAGAATGCTCAAATTTACCAGTTGACTCAGTTGATGCAACCGTATTTGGCAATGATTTTTGTCAACACTAAGACACGTGCTGATGAGTTGCATTCATATCTGACTGCTCAAGGCTTGAAGGTGGCAAAAATCCATGGGGATATTGCCCCTCGTGAGCGCAAACGTATCATGAATCAGGTGAAAAATCTGGATTTTGAGTACATTGTCGCAACAGACTTGGCAGCGCGTGGGATTGACATTGAAGGTGTCAGCCATGTCATTAATGATGCCATTCCACAAGATTTATCTTTCTTTGTGCACCGTGTTGGTCGTACTGGACGAAACGGTCTACCAGGTACGGCTATTACCCTCTATCAGCCAAGTGATGACTCGGATATTCGTGAGTTGGAGAAATTGGGAATCAAGTTTACTCCTAAGATGGTCAAAGACGGAGAATTTCAAGATACCTATGACCGTGATCGTCGTGCCAACCGTGAGAAAAAACAAGATAAACTTGATATCGAAATGATTGGTTTGGTTAAAAAGAAAAAGAAAAAAGTCAAACCAGGTTATAAGAAGAAAATTCAATGGGCGGTTGATGAAAAACGCCGCAAGACCAAGCGCGCTGAAAATCGCGCACGTGGTCGTGCAGAGCGTAAAGCAAAACGTCAAACATTTTAATAACAATTGTTGGAGTGCTGAGCTCCAATTTTTTTATTTATGAGAACGAAATATCTACATTGAAACACTACATTAAAGACTGCAAATTACGCTTAAAAATGGTATAATGATAAAGTTATATAGTCCCGATAAGATGGTAGGCATTTATCACTAATAGTTTTCCTATCAGTACTTTGTAACTCGCAAAGAATGACGGCTCTAAAGTAGTCGCTCGTCATTCAACGGTTGCCGCTATAACGCGGTCACCCTATGCGCCTTACTAGCTTCAGAAATAAAAAAGTATCGTTTTTATTTCTTTCGCGTCGTAACTCTTAGAAAATGAAAATACCTATCAGTACTTTGTAACTCTATAACACTATTTTTAAGGGGGGACATTTTTATGTCAGAACGTAAATTATTCACGTCTGAATCTGTATCTGAGGGGCATCCAGATAAGATTGCAGACCAAATTTCAGATGCGATTTTGGATGCTATTTTAGCTAAGGATCCGGAGGCGCACGTTGCTGCTGAGACAGCTGTATATACTGGATCTGTCCACGTTTTTGGTGAAATTTCTACAAATGCCTATGTGGATATTAACCGTGTGGTTCGTGATACCATTGCAGAGATTGGATATACCAATACAGAATACGGTTTTTCTGCTGAGACAGTGGGAGTACACCCATCTTTGGTGGAACAATCTCCTGACATTGCTCAAGGCGTTAACGAAGCCTTGGAGGTTCGTGGAAATGCAGACCAGGATCCACTGGACTTGATTGGTGCTGGAGATCAAGGGCTCATGTTTGGATTTGCAGTGGATGAAACAGAAGAGCTCATGCCATTGCCAATTTCACTCAGCCATAAATTGGTTCGTCGTCTGGCAGAACTTCGTAAGTCTGGTGAAATTAGCTATCTTCGCCCAGATGCTAAATCACAAGTTACAGTTGAATATGATGAAAATGACCGTCCAGTACGTGTGGACACAGTCGTGATTTCAACTCAGCACGATCCAGAAGTCAGCAACGAACAAATTCACAATGATGTCATTAACAAGGTTATCAAAGAGGTTATTCCAGCTTCTTACTTGGATGGGCAAACAAAATTCTTCATCAATCCAACTGGACGTTTTGTAATCGGTGGGCCTCAAGGGGACTCAGGTTTGACTGGTCGTAAGATTATCGTAGATACTTATGGAGGCTACTCTCGTCATGGTGGCGGTGCCTTCTCTGGTAAGGATGCGACTAAGGTGGACCGTTCTGCGTCATATGCGGCTCGTTATATTGCCAAGAATATCGTTGCAGCGGGTCTTGCTAAGAAGGCAGAAGTGCAATTGGCCTATGCCATCGGTGTTGCGCAACCTGTTTCTGTTCGTATCGATACCTTTGGTACAGGAACAGTAGCTGAAAGCAAACTTGAAAAAGCGGCTCGTCAAATCTTTGATCTTCGCCCAGCAGGAATTATCCAAATGCTGGATCTTAAGCGTCCAATTTACCGTCAAACAGCGGCTTATGGTCACATGGGACGTACAGATATTGATCTTCCATGGGAACGTTTGGATAAGGTAGATGCTTTGAAAGAAGCAGTCAAATAAAATCTTAAGAGGGGGACTTTGTACTGCACCCCAAGAGTTAGACAGAAAAAATCTAAC
>NZ_CAJJIB010000149.1:0-83 GCF_905187495.1 Streptococcus mitis
TTAGCTGTTGGCGTTGGAGTTACCGAATCTACTGATGTCACTCCTGCGTTTTTAGCTTGAGTTACTGCATCGTTTGTTGTTGC
>NZ_CAJJIB010000150.1:0-90 GCF_905187495.1 Streptococcus mitis
AACGATAGGGACTCTGAAATAGTCTCCTCTCGTTACGGCAATCGCTATGGCAAATTTCCTAATCGCCTTATTAATTCGTCGGTAAAAAGC
>NZ_CAJJIB010000152.1:0-77 GCF_905187495.1 Streptococcus mitis
CCTTTTTCACCTTTGGCTCCTTGCGCTCCAGTTAGACCACGTTCGCCTCGGTCTCCTTTTTCACCTTTAGCTCCTTG
>NZ_CAJJIB010000153.1:0-80 GCF_905187495.1 Streptococcus mitis
TTCGAAAATCAAATTCAAACCACGTCAGCTTCGCCTTGGATTATATATGTAACTGACTTCGTCAGTCTTATCTACAACCT
>NZ_CAJJIB010000154.1:0-6381 GCF_905187495.1 Streptococcus mitis
CCTGGAATAACTTTTTCTTTTGAACCATCTCGAATGTCGGCTGGAGTATCATCATCCATTGGTACTTATCAGCCCCTGGTGTGAAGGTTGGTTTGCCAGTTTGTTCTTTACCTTGGATGTCTGTTGTTTCAGCTGGGTCTGCTGTTGGAACTACTGGTGTTACTGTTGGGGTATATGTAGCTGTTGTTGGTGTTCCATTCGCATCTTTCGCTTGAACTGTCGCTGGTACTGGAGTACCTACAAAGTCTTTGTTTGGTGTGAATGTTACTTTACCTGTTGTTGGTTCGATAGTGTATGTACCAACTGTGTTTCCTTTAGCATCTTTTGCCGGAATTGTTGTTTCATCAGTTGGGTTTCCAGTAGCTGGATCAATCAATTTCGCTGGTTGCTCATTATCAATCTTCATAGGAACTTTATCGTTACCTTGAGTGAATGTTGGAGTTCCTTCTTGAGTTTGTCCTTGTGCACCTTCAGATGTTGTTGGTGTTCCTGTTGGTTCTACCGGAGTGATGTTTGGAGTATAAGTTGTCGTTACTGGAGTTCCATTTGTATCTTTAGCTTGGATAGTAACTGGTTCAACTTCTCCTGCATATGTTTTATCAGTTGGTGTAAATACTGCAGTTGCTTTACCGTCTACAACTTTAAGTGTGTAAGTACCGATAACGTCTCCCGCTGGGTTTTTAGCTGGTACTGATGTAGCTGGTTGTCCATTTTCATCTAATAATGTAAATGAATCAGTTTTAAGTGGTACTTCTTTTTCAACACCGTTAACAGTTGCTTTGCCAGGTTTGAATGTTACTTCTTTAGATTGTTCAACACCTTGTACATCTGTTGTTTCAGCTGGGTCTGCTGTTGGCGTTACGCCTACGATTGTTGGTGTGTAAGTAGTTTGTACTTTTGTTCCATTTTCATCTTCAGCTTGAACTTTAGCTGGTTGAACTTTACCAACATAAGTCTTATCAGTTGGCGTGAAGGTTACTTTGTTAGTAGCTGGGTCAATTGTGTATTCTCCAACCTTGTTACCTTTTTCATCCAATGCATCAACTGGACCAGTTGCTTCTGAGCCATCTGCATTCAACAATTTAGCTGAGTTTGCTTTGATTGGAACTGATTTCTTCTCACCACCAATTGTTGTTTCGCCTGGTGCAAATGAAACTGTTCCTTCTTGCGTTTCACCTTGAACTCCTGTTGATTCATCTGGAGTTGCTGTTGGGGTTACGCCTACGATGTTTGGAGTGTAAGTAGTTGAAACTTTTGTTCCGTTCTTATCTTCTGCTTGAACCTTAGCTGGTACAACTTTACCAGTGTAAGTTTTGTCAGTTGGTGTGAATGTTACTTCACCTGTTGCTGGGTTTACAGTGTATTCCCCAACTTTATTTCCTTTTTCATCTAAAGCATCAACTGGGCCAGTTGCTTCTGTTCCATCTGCATTGAGAAGTTTAACAGAGTTTTCTTTAATAGGAACTTCTGTATTTCCTGCTGTGAATGTAGGTATTCCTTTTTGTGTTTCACCTTGAATACCAGTTGAAGTAGCTGGATCTGCTGTTGGTGTTACAGCTGTTACTGTTGGTGTATAAGTGGTAGTAGCTGTAGCTGTTACAGGATTGCCGTCTTTATCTTGACCTACTTGTGCTGTTAGGGATACACCTACTCCAGTTGCAGTTCCTGTAAATGTTGGAAGTGGTTGGAATGTTACTTCTCCTGTTGTTGGATTGATTGTGTAAGTTCCTTGTCCTTCTACGGTTACAGATGTTGCATCAGTTACTTTTCCTGTTGCTGGATCTATTAATTTAGCTGGGGAAGTAGCACTTGGAGTTACTGGTGTTGGATTCTCTGTATCTGCACCTGCTGTAAATGTTGGTGTTTTCTTCTGTGCTTTACCTTGAACATCAGTTGATGTTTCTGGGTCTGCTGTGATTTCTTTTGGAGTAACTGTTGGAATATAAACAGCATCCATCGTTTTTGTAGTCGTTGAATGTGTACCATCATTGATGTTTTCAAGACTGTTTTGAGCTGTTAATGCAGTCCATCCAGTAGATTCACTATTTGAGTCCACTGCTCGTAGTGCAATACCATCAGCTTTACCTACGAAGTTAGCTTCTGGAGTGAAGGTTACTTTATCTTCTGTTACTGTGTATGTACCTTGACCTGGAACTTTAAGGGTATCAACTAGGTTATCACCATCAACAATTTTAACGCCACCTTGAGCTTTCTTAGTAGTTTCAGCACTGATTACATTACTTTGTTCAGTATACTGAATTTTACCGTATGAGTTGAATGTAGTTTTACCGTTGTTAGAACCTAGGTCAGATGCATCGTCTCCTACTGCATGAGTTCTGAATTCGATACCTACAGATTGAGTTTCACCTTGTTTACCAGTAGTTTCTTCTTTATCTCCACGAGGTGGATGAATTACTTGGATTTGGTTATCTTCTACTTCCCCTGAGTAAGCAATACCGATTGGTTTTTCTACTTGAGATTCTTCTGTAGCGATACGTACACGGAAGTTTACAACATCTTTACTAGTATCAACTACTTGAGTATTTTTAAATGTTAATTCTACTGTTTGATCATTTCCATTTACTTCTGCAATATTAGATTCTTCACCTTTATCGAATTTACCATTACCATTGAAGTCAATAAATCCACGAACGTAAGCTGGTTCTACAGTACCGTCATATTTCTCATTTCCGTTAGCTGAAGCAAGAACTTTAACTTTATAAGTATTCTCTGGACCTCTAACTAATTGTACTTCTGGACGACCTGTATCTTTGTTAATATGAACATTTTCTGGAGCAATAAGTTGATCTACACCTTCATCTCCAGTGTCTTTCGTATCATCTGAGTCAACACCAATTACACGAGTACCTGGAGCTGAGTCGATATCAGCTTTTACTTTACCTAAATATGGTTGTTGAATTTGACGAACAACTTTTGTTGTCCAGTCTGTAGTTTGTGTTTTTAAGTAGTGCTCAGCAATACCATATGATTCTGGAAGATCTCCGAAGTCAGAGAATTTAATACCGATCATTGAAGATTGAGCACCAGAAGTCATGATGTAGAACCCTAATTGTGATACGTTAGCTGATGATACGATTGGTGTAGCATTTGCCCCTTGGTTAATGTATGGACCGAATACTTGTGATCCCAACCCACCAGTTGCGCTATCTGGAGTTGCGAATTGTTTAGCTTTGATTGCTTTAATAACGTCTGCTGAAAGCCAATTTTCAACACCACCCATGCTTGCAAATCCATTGAAGTTAGGGTTTGGTGCATATGGCGTGTCTTTTCCTGCTTTACCTACGATTCCAGCTAATTCCCATGGTGTACCGTTAGTAGTATAGATCTCAACCTCATTACGTACTTGTTCCTCACCAGATGTCATTACAACCCCTGGTTGTACTTTTTTACCGTTGTATTCAGCTTCTAAGTCAAATAACACACCGGCAACTGTTCCGTTTTTCGGTTTTCCTTGGTCATTTGTTCCAGAAAGTGTTGTTGCGGCTGTTTTACCAGTATCAATACCAGTAGATTGAACCTGAGTCCATTTATTTTGAGGGGCAGCACCAATACCACTTCCACCATTAGCTGGGTTAAAAGCATTGTTTGCATTTTCTTCATAAGAACCTGCATAGTCTGTTCCAGCTACACGATTTTTATGAATTTCTGTTGAATGGAACGGTTTAAGAGCTTTTACTGTTAATTTAACTTTATAACCTGGAATTAGTTCTTTTTCATATTGTGATCCAACTTGAAGTTGTCCGTTATCTTTTAAACCTTTCCAAGCTGTTGTATCTCCTAAGTCAATCCATTGGATTTGGTCATTTAGTTTCGCGATTTCTTTAAGTTTTGTTTTTACTTTAACATCTGCTAGTGACTCATAGTCACGATCTGCTAACCATTTTTTACCTGCTTCTTCAGATGAATCTTTAAGAGGAGTTGTTTGAGCATCTGCCAAGTTTACTGCGAACTTACCATCACGGTTAATTCCTGCATTTTTCAACTCGTTGTAGACTGCAAGGATTGATTCATTGAGGCGTTCCAATTGTGCATCTACTTGCTCTTTTGTGACACTCTTATCAGCAAGAAGAGCCTTAGTTTCAGTAAGAACTGCTTGGTTTTTAGCGACCGCTGCTGCAACCGCCGCCTTGTTTTCTTCTTTGACATCTGCCTTAGCAAGCTCAGTTTCAGCCAATTTATTGGTTACTTCTGCTTCTGATGATACTTGTGTAAGAGTTGATGTTGCTACTGAAAGAGCTTTTTCAACTGGAGTTGCAGTTTTTTCTGCTTCAGCTTTTGCAGCTTCTTTTTCAGCTGCTTGTTTCTTATCGAAACCAGCAGTATTTGATTCAGTTACAACTGTGCTCAAAGCTGATACAGTTTCAGCTTGGGCATCTACATCGGCTTGACTAGCATCTGCTTTTGCAAGAGTTGCTTTAGCTGTTGCCAACACTTCCTTAGCTGAACTTACTACTGTAGCATCTGCGTATTTAGCAGTTGAAAGTTTAGACTCCAAAGTAGCAATACTTGCTTCAAGGATAGCCTTATTTACTTTTTTAGCTTCCTCTGCTTTAACTTCAGATTTCGCTTCTTCTGCTTTTGTTGTCTCAGGTTTCACATCTGCAGTATTTTGATCAGCTTTTTCATCTGTAGCTGTTGCTGTTGCTGCTACTGATGCTTCTGCACCTTGTACTTCCGTCGCTGATACCGCGCCATTACCTAGGAACATCAAACCAGCCGCAATTGCTACTGAAGCTGCACCAAAGCTATACTTACGAATACCGTAACGAATGTACTTCTCCGTTCTAAAATCCTGTTGTTTATTTTTCATTTAGAATGAAATCCTCCTTATTTTTTTGTCGCTTCCAATTTAATTGATACTAAAACTTCTTACGAAAAATAAATTCATTAACATAAGAAATTATATATATCAAAAAAATGTTTTTAGCATACAGATTAATAATACCATATTCATCTTCTCAAATCAAATAAATCAACAATTTATTTTCAATATATTAAATATATTATTGTTTTTGTGCATATTTGAATTACTATTCACTTTGAAATCTTTTATACATTTAAATAATCTTATTAAATCCAAAACCAAATGAGTCATTTCGGTTCTAAGAGATTGCATCCGTTAATCAGCCAGTTTACCACCTCTAATTATAACAGCAAAAAAGCTGATGAATCATTCGATTCATCAGCTTTAGGAATGATATGTTTATAGCAAACAAATCATATCAATTAGAAACCTTAATCTTCTTTCTTCTTGCGAGCTACAAGACCAAATCCGCTCAAGACTCCAAGAAGTCCAAGTGCTGCAAGGCGAGCATTGTCTTCTGTACCAGTATTTGGCAATTCGCGCTTAGCTTCAGCTTCTTTCACTGCCGTTGCTTGTACTGGTTGTGCTGGAGTAGTAGCCGGTACTTGAGGTTTAGCTGGCTGTTCAGGCATTGCTGGGGTTACTGGCTCTACCGGTTGTACTGGTTGAGTTGGGTCAACTGGAGTTGGTGTTTGAACTTTTCTGAAGATATGTCTGATATTTCCATTTGGATCTGTCACTGTCTTCACATATTCGTAACCTGGAATTGTTCCTGGTTCTTTAGAACCTGGCTCAGTTGGTTTCAATGGATTTCCATTCTCATCAGTCCAAGTAGTTGTATTTTGCTTACCTGGCTCTGTTTGAGGAATAAGTGGTGTTGAAACTTTTTCATAAACGTGTTCAATATCGCCATTTGGAAGTTTCTTAGTTTCAACGAAGCGGTAACCTGGGATATCTTTCTTAGGAGTTGTACCTTCTTCAGTAGTCGTTCCTGGAATTACATTACCATCTTTATCTTTATGAGTTGTTGTAACTTTTTCATAGATGTGTTTTGTATTTCCTTTTTCGTCAACTTCAGTTTTAACCACTTTGTATCCTGGAATTACTTCTGAAGGTTTTTTACCATCTTTAGTCGGAATTAACTCAGTCTCTTTACCATCTTTACCTACAACAACAAATTTAGTATCAGGACGAACTGTTGGAGTGTAAGTAGCTGTTACTGGTGTACCATTCTTATCTACACGTTTAACGGTTACGCCTGTTGCTTTACCTACGAAGTCAGGTTCTGGGGTGAAGGTTACTTTACCGTTTTCATCGATTGTGTATGTTCCTTCTCCTGGTACTTTCTTCTCAGTTGTGCCATCGTCAAATGTTGGTTTAACAGTTTCATCGATTGGTACATTAGGGTTTCCTGGTTTGAATTCAGGTGTTCCTGTTTGTGGTTGCCCTTTAGGCCCTTCAGATTCTGCAGGTGTTCCTTCTGGAGTTACTGGAGTTACTGTTGGGGTGTATTTTGCCGTTACCGGGGTACCGTTCTTATCTACACGTTTAACTGT